>NZ_JABDWV010000009.1:0-280347 GCF_019685435.1 Rhizobium sp. NLR10b
TTGCATGCCGCTTCAACCCGGAACTCAGCGCCAAATACGACCTCCTCATCAAAGCCGGCAAGCCGCCGAAGGTCGCCATCACAGCCATCATGCGAAAGATCATCCTGCTGGCAAACGCACTCCTGCGGAAAAACCAAAAATGGACACCAAAAGCCGCTTGATCAAAACGGATACTCTAGGCGGTGAAGCGTCCGAGTCGGCTGTGAACCGTCATCTGATCCGGCAATGTCGCTGGCGGCCAGGTCCAGGCTCTCATTTACGTATTGCTACGGAAGTCCTGAACCATCGACAGGTGTATAAGGCAACAGGTGGCGTCGCGGGAGGGCTCGATGGTATCGGATGAGGAGGAAACCAGCCGCGAACCCTACGACCCTGCAGCCGTTCGCGCGCAGCTTGAGCGCATCCTCGCCAGTCCCGAATTTCATGCTCCTGAGCGTGGGCGGCGTTTCCTGCGGTATATCGTTGAGGAGACGCTGGAAGGACGCAGCGAACAACTCAAGGCCTATACGATTGCGCAGGCGGTTTTCGCGCGGGGCGCCTCCTTCGATGCGCAGAATGATCCGGTCGTCCGCATCGAGGCGGGGCGTATCCGTCGCGCACTTGAGCGATATTATCTCGTCAGCGGAAGCAGCGACCCGATCGGGATTACCATCCCCAAGGGAGGCTATTCGCCGCAATTTTCGAGCAGCAATGGCAGCGCGAATCCAGGCGAAGGGAGGGATTTGCAAAACCGCGGAAACAAGAGGGTCGGCCTGGAGCGCTCTGTCGCCTATCGCGATCTTCTGCTGCCGATCGGCGTACCGGCGCTGTTCGGCGTGATCGCGGTTTTGGCTCTCATCCGCCCGTTGGAAGCCTATTTTTCAAGGCCGAGAGCGCCGCCGGCGCCCGCCGCGTCGACGGTCGCGAGCAAGGTCAGCATTGTGGTCGAGCCCTTCGCGGCCCTCGGCGGCAGCTCCGAAGGCGTGAATTTTGCGAAAGGCCTGGCCGACCAGCTGCTGACGAAGCTGATGAAAGCGGAAAATCTTGTCGTGCTCGCGCCCGACAGATCCGACACCCAACCGATCGTTCCGCTGTTCAGTCTGCAGGGAAGCGTGGTTATCGAGGGCGCCGTCCTTCATCTGCATGTCCGAATGATCAATGGCGCCGACGGCACGGTGATATGGGCAAATCAATATGATCGCCAACTGCGCGGCCGGACCTTTCTCGATGTCGAGGACGAGATCGCCATGCAAATCGCTCTGGAGATTTCGAACCGCAAGCAGAGCGCCGCACCGACCAATCGATAGCGGCCTTATCTTGCCGGGGTGGCGTCGATATCAAGTCCCGAGGCACGCAATCCATTCAGGACGCGCTCCTGATCGTCAAGCCGTTGCAAGCGCAGCGAAATTTCCTCGCGGATGTTAGCCATCAATGCCGGCGCATGGCTATGAAGCCAATGCTCTTCCGCTTTGGCCTCCTCGGTCTTCCCGGCGGCCCCCAGAATGGATAGCAGCACGAGACGATGGACGGGGTTCGAGCCGAGATCGGACTTTCGCGACCAGCGCTCCGCCTGTTCGAGATCGCCCTTCATGAATGCACACAGCGCCATGCCGGCTTCGTAGTAGCCACTAGGACCGACGCCCCTGTTGACGGCGATCGAGAGCAGTTCGCAGCCTGATTGCCATTTCCCGGAAAGCGCCAGTCGATAACCATATTCGCCGGCGAGTTCGACGTCACCGGGATCGGCGGCATAGGCCGCCATGCCAGCCTCCAGGGCCTTGTCGATGTCTCCGCGGAAGAAGCTCACCAACATCAGCGCCTGCAGCACGCGGGGATCGCCGGGCGCGAGAGATGCCGCCCGCTCCACCGCAGCGGTTGCCAGTTCGAGCGGTTGAACCGAAGAGGAAGTGCCGAGCTGGTAGCGATATCGCAGCTCGTCAAGATAGACTATGGACAGCAATGTCCAGGACGCAGCGTTATCGGGGAAGCGCTGCGTCGCCTGCCGCAGGCATTCCAGCGTCGAGCCGTGGCTTTGCGCGGTCATGGCCTGACGGTAGCTGTAATAGGCGCGCGTGCAGGCATAGGCATCCTGGTCGCCATTTTGAGCCGGTCCGACGATCTGGTTCGTTCCGGTTTGAAGGATCGCCCCATCAGGATGCGCGATCGCACTGGAGATCTGCCGGGAGATGTTGCCTTGGATGACAAGCTTGCTCTCGGCTTGAAGATCGGCATCGAAGTTCCTGGCCCAGACGACCGCGCCATCCGATTGACGCACCAGCCTGACCGCGGCGCGCAACCTGCTTTTGTCGAGCTGGATATTGCTCTGGAGCGAATAGTCGGCGCCGGCGGCACGCCCGGCGCGCAGCGGATCGGCGACAATGACAATGTCGTCGAAGCGGGCAAGCTGGCCGATCACGTCGTCCCTCAGGCCGCGAGCGATATCCGAACCAGCGCCGGTGGAACCGCTTTCGGAAAAGAATTCGACGATCACCTTCGGATGAGCGGTCGCCGGCGGCGTTGACGCAGTCGGTCGCCCATTCGGAACAGACAATGCATATGCAAGGGCTAAGGCAAACAGAGCAACCACGACGATTATGACGATCCCGAAGCCGTGAGCGGCCGAAAGCATCGGAGCACGCATCTTCCGAGGAGAGCCTTCTTGCGCATTGAACTCTGCGGCCTGGGCCTGCTCCAGGCCGCCCGCCGATGGAAGCGGCAATCCCTGAGCATATTCGAAATGCGGTACATATCCGCCTTTGGGCACGGTGATGATGACCTCGTCCGTGCGCCCCGCGACGAGATAATAGCGCTCGAGCGCCTTTCTGATCCGACCGGCCTCGATCCGGACGACCGGGTCATTCTGCGGGTCAAATGAAGCTTCCCGGCCGAAAACGACATTCGCTATGGTGAAGGCTTTCAGGAACTCCGAGCGGCCGGCAAGCGTCTCATTGACGACGAACTCGAGGAAATCCCGCCCCCGCTTCGGCGCGTGAAATTCCTCGCTTCCGAGAATTCGCTCGACCTGACGGCAGATTTCATCCACCGTCGGCTCAAGACTGCCCAAAACATTGACCTTTGCGTTCCTCATGATCGCCCCACGATAAGTCACGCAATTATCTAAGCTACTTCTAATACATCATAGCGCGCGAGCCCCTGGTTGCAAGCTTTGCTTTAGGGTTCGCCCATAAGGCCACAAATTTGGGCGCGGACCGTTCTTGACGGGAATGAGCGACACCGATTGTCCGCTACCGAACTAAGTTGGCAAGAATGGCTTGCGGTCTGATACAGTAATTGTGACCTCGGGAACAATTCGGCACCTTACTGTCTTCTTATCAATTGCAGACGCGGTACCAATGCGGAGCTAGTTCATGAGCCAAGAACGCGGCCGCAGAAAACTGATGTTGCGGCTTCCAGATATCCGCCATCTGCTGGCGGACGTTACCAACGAGACCCTCGGCGAACTGTTCGAGGCCTACGATCTTGCAGTCGACGCGCTGGCTCGGTTCCGGACCCAGAACCCGAGGGAAGACAAGCTCGTTGCGGAATATGAGGAGCTCTGTCGCGACCTAGAGCAGGAGGTCGTCGTCTACTGTACCAACAGGTAGACCGGCCGTGGCCTATCCGGCACGCTCGGTTTCCACGCTGAGAGCCCGTGCGTCATCATGTTCTGATCCTTCCGCCATTGCCGCAGGCCAGGCCCAGGCTCTCAGCAGCTCGTAAAAGACACTGAGAACGACCGGTCCCAGAAAAAGCCCCAGCAGCCCATGGGCCAGAGTGCCGCCGATCACGCCGATCAGGATGACGGGCATGGGAGTGGAGAGGCCTCTCGCCATCAGGATAGGCTTCAGGATGTTGTCGACAATCGAGATCGGCACCGCAAGGCAGGTAAAGGCAAAGGCGCCGGCGAACGGCCAGGAGAACCAGGCCCAGATGACGAGGGGCAGGAGGACCAGCGCTGGCCCGAGTTGCATGACGCACAGTAAGAAGACGACGAAGGTCAGCGCTCCACGCGCTGGAACGTCGAAGACGGCAAAGCACAGTCCGCAGAGCAGGGTCTGCAGGAAAGCCACGCCGATGACACCGCGTGATACATTCCGCACCGTGCTTCCCGACAGCCGGGCGAAACCGACGCCCTTGTCGCCGGCGACCCGGCTTGCCAGAACCTGTATCGCCGCGGCCAAACGCGTTGACTGGGTGAGAAACAGGCCGGAGAGCATGATGGAGACGACAAAACTCAGCACGTCGCCGCCGATCGAGGCTAGTTTTGCCACAACAGCGCCCATGACCTCACGAATCGGCGCCTGAAACTTGATGATCGTCGAAGCCAGATCGCTGGCGACGCGATTCCAGATATCATGGAGCCGCTCGCCGACGACAGGCCAATTCCTGATGGCGTCAGGCGCTGCCGGCAGGGTAAATTCTCCGGTCCGCAACCTGCCGATCAACGCCTCTACGGTGTCGGCGAAATTGACTGCGACGAGGGCGAGCGGTGCTATGATCAGCACGAGGCAACCGGCGACTATAACGATGGCAGCGATCACCGGCCGGTTTCCGATCAACCGCGAGAGCGTCGCAAACATCGGGTAGAGAGCAACGGCAAGGATGGCGGCCCAGATGAGGATAAGCGCGAAAGGAGCAATCAGCGTCATCGTCCAGTAAGCGAACAATCCGATGATGCCCAAGCGGACCAGATCGCTTACTCTCGCCTCTATCGAAATCTGACCCGCGCCGGTCCCTGGCGTTGTCGTATCAACTGTCTGCTCCATCGTCACATCCGTGAGGTTACAGGCCGGACCCACCATGCCTATGACGTCGTGTCAGGCACGACATGGCGGATGCTGCGGTCCTCAGTGAAGTCGGCCGGTCGTTTCTGCCGTTTCCCCAGATCGGGCTCGTCAAATTTCACTCGTTCATACGGAATGGACTGCAGGATGTGCGAGATGCAGTTGATCCGCGCCCGTTTCTTGTCGTCGGAAGGCACGATCCACCACGGTGCATGGTTGGAGTCGGTCATCCGCAGCATCTCGTCATAGGCGCGCGTATAATCCCACCAGCGCTGGTAGGATTCGACATCCATGGGACTGAGCTTCCATTGCCGCACCGGATCATGGATCCGGCGCCTGAAGCGGCGCTCCTGTTCCTCCTCGGTGACCGTCAGGAAATATTTGAGAAGGATGACGCCGCTTTCGACGATGGCGGCTTCGAAGCGGGGCGCGAGTTCGAGAAAGCGCTGCGCCTTCTTGTCACTGCAGAAGCCCATGACACGATCGACGCCGGCACGGTTATACCAGCTGCGGTCGAATATCACGACTTCGCCGGCTGCCGGCAGGTGGGCGATGTAACGCTGCATGTAGATCTGCGACTTTTCCCGGTCGGTGGGAGCCGGCAGAGCCACAACGCGGAAAACACGCGGGCTGAGCCGTTCCATGATCCGCTTGATCATGCCGCCCTTGCCGGCGGCGTCGCGCCCTTCGAAGATGATGACGATCCTTGCGCCTGACTTCTTCACCCAGGCCTGAAGGTAAGCCAGCTCCACCTGCAGCCGGCCGATTTCCTTGTCATAATCCCAGGATTTCTTCTTCTTTTTATCTTTGCCGTTGCGGGTTGCCTCTGCTTCTGCCTCTCTCGGCTCGTAGTTTTCGTCCATGGCTCTCCCTCCTTCTCTCAACTAGGGTACATTGGCGGCCGGGACGGTGCGGTCGGGCTGGTCGATGTCGCCGATCAGCGTCCGCAAGGCTTCTTCCCTGCCATTGAAAAGATTGTCGGCGCCGATCGCGTTGATCACGCCGGCACGATCAAGAATCGCGCGGCTTTCCTCGCTGAGATCGGCGATCGCGAAGGTGATGTTGCGCTTCGCAAGCATGTCAGCGACAGCCTCGAGCGCGGTCGCGCCGGTGCTGTCGATATAGGTAATGGCGCTTGCATCGAGCACCAGGTATTTGGTTTCGGCGGGAAGCGCCTTGATCACCGAAATCATCCGCAAACGCACGTAATCGGCGTTGTAAAACAGGATGCTGCCCTGGACCGCGAAGACGGCCGCCCCCTCGATCGGACGGGCTTCCGGAAAGCGCTGCAGATCGAAGAAGCCGTGCCGCCCCTCGATGCGGCCAAGAAGGCCATCGCGCGGAAACATCGTCTGACGCAGCAGATAGGCGAAGGTCGCCGCGATCGCGACAATCACGCCGTTAAGGACGCCGAAGCTGATCGCTCCCCACATGGCGATCAGCGCAAAGATGAATTCGATACGGCTGATGCGCCAGATCTTCCTGAGCTCATCGATATCGATGAGGCTGATGGCAGCCGTTGCCAGGATCGCCGCCAGCGCCGGGATCGGGAGAATGCTCAGCGCATCATTCAGGAACACCAGGGCCGCGATCAAGGTGGCGGCCGAAACCAGCCCTGCAAGCTGAGAGACGCCTCCCGTCGACAGGTTTATGGCCGTGCGGGAATCGGACATGCTGATCGGAAACGAGCCGAAAAGGCCAGGTGCGATATTGGCGGCGCCAAGTCCGATCAACTCCTGGTTCGCGTCGACTTCCTCGCCGGTGCGTGACCCGAAGCTGCGCGCCGTCACTATTCCGGCGCCGAAGCTGACGAGAAAAATCGCGGCTGAACCGAGCACGGTCTTGTCGAGAGGCATCTGATGAAATGCTGGCAGGGAGAGGGCCGGCAGACCACTCGGCAGGTCGCCGATCACGGCGATGCCGCGGCCGCGGAAATCGAAGATGGCTGACAGGACGACCGAGACCACCACTACCAGCACCGGGCCTGGAACCTTCAACTGCAGAGCCCGGACGACCCAAAGCAGCGCAAACATGGCAAGGCCGAGGATCAGGGAAGGCCAATGGATGAGGCCGCTCTTGGCGAGCATTTCGAGGAGCGGAGCGATGAGCCCGTCGGATTCGATCTTCACTCTCGTAAAGCGGCCGATCTGTCCGACGAGAATTGAAAGCGACACCCCGGCGAAAAACCCGACCAGAATCGGCCGGGACAGGAAGCTCGCGAGAACGCCGAGCCTCAATAGTTTCGCGGCGATGTAGAAGACGCCGACGCCGATCGCAAGCGCCGAAGCGATCGCCACCCGGTCGACAGCGGTTCCGGGCGGCGCGACCGCGATGATGGCGCCCATGGCAGCGGCAAGCACCGTCATCGTCGCCGCGTCAGGCCCGACGATCAAGAGCCGCGAGGGACCGAAAATCGCGTAGGCGATCGGCGCGAGGATGCTGGCATAGATGCCGGTCTCCGGCGGCAGGCCGGCGATTGCCGGGTAGGCGATGGCGCTCGGCAGGCCGACGGCAGCGATCGACAGCCCGGCGGGGATATCGCTGCGAAGCCAATCCCGGCTGAAACCGCTCAGGCCCCGCAACATTGGAATGCTACCTATCACCGCTGGCTCCTATGCTCTCACCGTTGGTCCTTCCCAGGTCATCACGCTGCTTGGCCGCACGGTCGGGATTGGGCGTCAACTGGCACGGCCGGATCGCAACAACCACCCGTTCGGCAGTGTTCAGCGGCGTGCTGATGGGCGCGGCGTGCTGATGGGGTGGTTTCGTGCGTTGGCGATCAGATCTGGAACGTCGATCGCGATCATGATGCTGATCGAAACACGGCCGCTCCCTTCCGGCCGGTCTGGCACTACCGCTAGATCGCTATCAAACGCCGATATTAGGCCCGTTTCGGAGTCGAGGCTCGTAGCATCGTGTAATCTCTATCGGGTCGCGGCCATCCAGATACTCGAGGAGATCGTCTGCGCTCAGGAGCGGAGGGACGCGACCGGCTTGATACATGCCATTGCGGCCAACGCTTCGAATTCGTCCGGCGCTTGGAAGGCCGGCTACCGTAGGTTCGCGTATTTTACGTCAGCCGCCGCTGCGCCTGTTGTATAGTTTCGACATCTGCTGAGCGCAGTCGGCGGCGGGGGCGGAGATGGCGTCGGGAGATAAAAGTTCGACATATCTATCCGCCCTTGAGACGGCCGAGACTTATTTTCCCAACCAGACGCGGCTGGTACAGCGGCTTTTCTACGTAAACGAGCCCTTTCACAGCATGTGCGAGGATCTCGCGGATGCCGCCCAGGCTCTGGCGCATGTCGAGGCTCTGCCGGAAGCGGTTCGAGAGGCGCGGCGGCTGGAATATGCGGGTCTGGTCGAGGCGCTGCTGCAGGAGATGGGAGAGGCAATCGCCCAATCGAAAGTAGTCGTTCTGGGGCGACCGCCTCTCATCGGTCCGAAGTCTTCATGAAGGCGTCCGTCAAAGTTTGATCCAAGGGAGGTCGGTGCGATGAAAGCAATTCCCCACAAAGTGTCTGGGGCTCAATTTTTCGCCGGCCAACTCATTGCTGGATTGTCGGTGGTTGCGATCATCACATTGCAGCTGGCCTTGCCCGCGCGCGCCCAGGCGCCTGCACCAGCGGCCGCGCCGACCCAGACGGCTGCCGAACAGCCTGCTGCGGCGCTTCTGTCAGACGATGAGCTGGAAGTGCTCGTGGCGCGCATTGCCCTTTATCCGGACGAATTGGTTGCAGCGATTTCGGCTGCCTCGCTCTTCCCGCTGCAGATCGTCGAGGCACAGCGGTTCCTCGAGGCAAAAAAGAAGAATTCCGATCTCAAGCCGAAGAGCGATTGGGACGGGAGCGTCATTTCGCTGCTCAACTATCCCGACGTCGTCAAGATGATGAGCGAAGACCTCGACTGGACGCAATCGCTGGCGGATGCGCTCACCAATCAGCAAAAGGATGTTCTGATTGCCATTCAGCAGCTTCGCGACGAAGCGGTGGAAAAGAACATCATCAAGACGGATGACAAGGTGACCGTCGTTACCGAAAACGAAAATATCATCATCCGACCGACCGATCCCGAGAAGATCTACATCCCGCAATACCCGCCGGAAATGCTTTATGAACCGGGTTATGCCTCGGAGCCCATCTCTTACTATCCGGATTATTACGACAGCTATTATTACCCAGGGGCGGGGTTCTTTGCTGCTGCGGTCACGGGTCTGACCTGGGCAGCCATCGTCAACTGGGACGACTGGGGCGTCTGGGGCGGCCGCTGGGACGGCGATATTGATATCGACTGCAACAATTGCCTGAACGACCGCAATTTCAATGGGAAGCTTAAGTTTAACGACGTCGACTGGAGCAATGTCGACCGCAGCAAACTGAGTATAGGCAAGGACCAGTTTGCGAAGCTGGACCGGTCGTCGATCAAATCCAGTCTCCAGAGCGACAATCGCAACCAGCTGCGCAACAGAGCCAATGATATCCAGGCAAGTCAGAGGCCTGGGAATCGCGGTAACGCCGCACGCGCTGAAGATATCCGCAAGAACACGGCGCAAGGTCTGAAGGCTAAGCCCGCCGCCAATAGACCGGCAGCAAGCGATCGGCAGGGAGCGTCGAGGCCTGAGGCGCGTCCTCAGAAGGCCGCCAATCGCCCCGCCAAGCCTGCCCAGAAATCCGTCAAGAAGGCCAACAAGCCGCAAATGGCTTCGAGACCTGATAATCGCGGACGCCAGCCAAGCGCTCTCGGCAACCCGCAATCCGGTCGCCGGGAGGCCGTCTCCTCGCACCGGGGGGCGCAGAGCATGGGCCAGCGTCCTTCGGCCCGTCCACCTCAGTATAGCCGCCCTTCAGGCGGCGGCGGTGGCCGCGGTGGCGGTGGTCGTGGCGGCGGTGGCCGTGGCGGCGGTGGACGGCGGTAAGACCTGTTTCCAGCTCAGGGAGTGACATCATGAGACGCCAATCGACCGTAATTTCGCTCATGTTCGCAGCAGCGCTGTGCACGTTTTCGGCAACGCCGACGCTCCTACTGGCGCAGACGGATCTCTCCGCGTACAAGGCGGCGACGTCTTCGCCGAAGTTCGACAGCGCGCAGCTTGCGATCGACAAACTGAAGTCGGTGCTGGCTTCCAACAATATCGACGATCTTGCCGCCTTGCTCGGCCTCAACGCCGACAAGCTCCGTTCCAGCAACGAGGCGATGATCGCCTACGGATTGATCCGGGAGGGCGCAGAGCGCCAGGTGGTTCTGAAGGATCTCGGCAATCTGAAGGTCGCCGCGATCGGCGATCGGCTTTGGCCGCTGCCGTTTCCGCTGGCCGAAGACAAGGACGGCAAATGGTTCTTCGACACGCAGCGTGGCCTTGAAGAAATCATCAATCGCCGCGTCGGCGAGAACGAGCTCGCCACCATCGATACCATGCACGAATATGTGGCGGCCCAATACTGGTACGCATCCGAGGATCGTGACGGCGACGGCATCTATGAGTTCGCGAAGAAATTGATCAGCAGCCCTGGCAAGCTCGATGGCCTTTACTGGGATCCGAGCGTCTACCCCGAGGAAAGCCCGGCAAGCGCGCTGGTCGAAACGGCCGCGTTCGGAGCCGCCAAACGCGGCGAGGGTTACTACGGCTATCGCTACCGTATCCTGACATCCCAGGGAGACAATGTCCTTGGCGGCAAGCAAAGTTATGTCATCAACGGCTATATGACCGGCGGTTTTGCGCTGATTGCCTGGCCGGTCAAATATAGGGTGACCGGCGTGCAGACGTTCATGGTCAACGGAATGAGCGTCATCTACCAGCGTGATCTCGGCCCGACGACGGAAGAGCAGGCTGCGGCGATCAAGGATTTCAATCCGGACGCAAATTGGACCGTCGTAAAGGATTAAGGTTTCAGCCGGCGCCGCCCTGCGCCACCGGCTGTTGTGGGGGCGGGGCAGCTGCCATGGCGCGGTTGGAGTATCGCCGCTCGCCCGTGACCTCGCGCCCCAGCCATTGCGGCAGGTTGAACCGGTCATCCTCACTCGCCATTTCGATTTCGGCGAGTATTAATCCCTGGTAAGCGCCGGCGAACACGTCCACCTCCCAGCTTTGGCCGTCATGCAGGACGCGGTATCGGGTCTTTTCAAGGACATGACCTGCGTGGAGAAGGAGATCGCGTGCCTCCTCGACCGGAATGTCATACTCAAATTCCTCGCGGGCTAGGCCTGGCGAGCGGAATTTGATTGTCAGGCGCGCGGAACGCCCGTCGATCAGGCGGACGCGCACGCAGTTCTGATCGACGCCAAGATAGGCCTGTTGCAGGACGCGCGGCGCGTCGGCGTAAACGCGCCAACTGTCGTCCCGGACCAGGAACTTTCGCTCGATCTCTATCGCTTTCAACAGGATATTCCCTCGCTCGTGCCTGCTCTTTGGCGTCAGTCGACAGGGGGTTCCCAAGTGAGGAAGAAGCCGACGTCTCCAGGCATCCCGTCGGGGAAATTGATGATCATCGCCTTCAGACCGTAGCCTTGCGGCTTGGCGACCTCCTCGAACAGTCCATACAGCTCCTTCGCCTTCCCCTGCAGCGTCTTCTGCCATCCGGCAAGGTTATTGTTGATCGCGCGGCCGCTGTCCGTGCAGAAGGTCGATGGAAAGCTGTAGATCAGCGCCTCGTATTTGCCATCCGCGGCCGCTTTCATCACCAGGCGTTTGATGACGGCGCGTTCCGCTTCTCCAATCTGCTTGCGGAAGAAATCCTCGACAAAATCAGCATGTTTCTTCGCTTCACGCGCCTTGATCTTGTCGCTGCGCTCCATTTCCACGAGCTGGAGTTCCAAAGCGCGCTTGCGCAGCTCCTCGGCGCTCGTCATAGCATGGGATGTGGACGTTTCAGGTGATGTCATCGCCGCCTCCTCCGGAATGTTCAGGTGATGATAGAGTGCACGGAGAGACGAAGGCAGTAAAATACATGTCCGCCCCGGTAGGATACGGTATCCTACGCCGGTACGAGCTATACAGGCCTGTATTGGCCCCTGGCGACCGTTGAATAAAGCGATCCTTAATTAGCTTATTCTTCTGAAGAGCATTGCCGTTGTGTCGACGCAGGTCTATCGTCGATGACTGCATGCTGCAGGTTGTTCGCAATCGGAGTCTGGGGGAGCCGATGCCAAATGCAGACGTTGACAGGGCGAGCAGCGACATTTCTTCACCCGAAGAGGTGCAGCGGCAACTTGAGCGTATTCTGTCCAGTCCCGAGTTTCGTCTTCCGGAGCGAGCGGGGAGGTTCCTCGAATTCGTGGTGACCGAGACGCTTGCCGGCCGTCGCGACTACCTGAAGGCATTTACCATCGCGCAGGCGGTTTTCGGCCGAGATGCAAATTTCGATGCTCAGCAGGATCCCTGTGTCCGTATCGAAGCAGGACGACTGCGCAGGGAACTGGAACATTATTACCTGACCGCCGGCGCCGCGGACCGGGTCGTCATTACAATTCCCAGAGGCGGCTATGCGCCTGTCTTCGAGGTGAGGCAAGGAGCCCAGCCTGCAGATATGCCGCAAACCGGACAGGCCGCTCCGCTGACACCTCCGGCAGATGAGGGGCAGCAAGGCGCCCGGGCAGCGGATACGGACGGCCGAGACAAGGCGAACCGGCGTGTGGCATGGTCCCGATATTGGCTTTCCGCAGGAGGCGCGGCGGTCGTGTTCGCCGCCGCCGCCGCGATGCTTCAGCACGGGGGGACGTTCAAAACCGAAAACGACATGCCGTCTGGAGCCGTCGGCCACCCCATCATTGTCGTCGAACGTTTCGAAAGCGCCTCCGGCAGCGGGGTTGCATCCGACATTTCCCGCGGCATCACCGATGACATCATCGAAAAGCTCGTTCCCTTCAATGACATCGTCGTCGCCGCCGCTTTGCCGCGCAATCGGGAGGGCCAGTGGTCGTCGCAACCGATCTATGCCTTGCAGGGGAGTATCAGGCTGGAAGGCGAAACGCTGCGCTCGACGGCCAGACTTGTGCGGCGAGCCGATGGCACCGTCATCTGGGCAAACAATTACGATGCGGACATGAAGGTCCAGGGCGTCTTGCAGGCGCAGGCAGGTCTTGCCGAGGACATTGCGACGGCGGTCGCGCGCCCATTCGGCGTTATATTCGAGGCGGACACCGCCAGCATCGCCGGAAACGCGGACGCGTTTTCCTGCATTCTGTCCTACTACAGCTATCGGAGCGAAATGACCCCGCAGGCGCAGGAAGCGGCAAAATCCTGCCTGCAGCATGCTGTGGAAAAGATGCCCGATGATTCCAATGTCACTGCCTTTCTTTCGCTCACCTATCTCGACGAATTCCGCTTTCCATATCAGCTGAACACGAAACCAACCGCCGCCACGCTGGCGATTGCCAAGGAGCTTGCCGAACGCGCCGTGCGTCTCGATCCGAAGAATGCCCGAGCTCTGCAGGCGTTGATGCTTGCCAACTTTTTCGGCAATGACCCAACCGAGGCCTTGCGGGCCGGCGAAGCTGCGTATGCCAGCAATCCAAACGACACCGAAGTGGCGGGCGAATACGGCCTGCGCCTGGCGATGTCGGGAAAATGGGACAGGGGCTGCGAGCTGATTTCGGAGGCGGTCGGCAAGAATGCCGGACCACAGGGATACTATGAGGTAGGAATGGCGCTCTGCGCCTTCATGCGGGGCGATATCCAGGCTGCCGAATTATGGTCGCGCATGTCGGACCTCAACTACAATCCGATGCATCGCCTCGTCCTGCTTTCGATTCTCGGCACCCTCGGAAAATCGGCGGAGGCAAAGGAGCAAATCGACTGGATCGAGGCCCGATCGCCCGCCTTGATCCCGAATGTCCGGCGGGAGGTCGTCCGGCGGCTGGCAAGAATCGAGGACCAAGAACGATTCTTCTCCGGGCTGGAGGCTGCCGGCCTGCCAGTTCAAAACGGCCAGCCGGCGAATTGACGGCGGTGTGTCCGACCGGCTGTCCTCGCCATCGGCCGAACGACGCGCAGGGTGCTGTTACCTGTAACATACAGGATCATACATGCCTGCGGATGCGTCTTTGGCCCAATCTCTTCCATGCAGGACCGGGTCGACCCCGGCAGCACGCGTCAGGGTGGGGAGCAGTGTGAACATAAGCAACATGCGCGGCACTCAGGCCGCTTTTCGGCAGACGCTTCGACGGCTTCTGGTCTGCGTTACGGTGATGTGCCTGTCAGGCTGCGGCGGGCATCCGAAAGGCGTGCTAACCCCGGTCGCCGAAACCTCCCCCCGCGCCGATCGCGTCGACATGCTGGTCGCCACGACGCGCAGCCGCTCGCCTGTTCCCGGAGAGATGTTCAGCGGCGAGCGCGCCCGCCAGCCCACCTTCGCCGATATCACCGTCTCGATCCCGCCTGGGCGCAAGGAAGGTGAAGTCGCCTGGCCGAAGAAGTTGCCGTCCAATCCCAAGACCGATTTTGCGACGCTCAAGACAACCGAGTTGGATGTCGATGCCGCAAAGGCCTGGCTCAGCGCCAGCGTGCGCAAGAGCCCCGACAAGAGCGTTTTCGTCTTCATCCACGGCTACAACACCCGCTTCGAGGACTCCGTCTACCGTTTTGCCCAGATCGTTCATGATTCCGGCGTTCATAGCGCGCCGGTGCTGGTGACGTGGCCCTCGCGCGGACGGCTGCTGGCCTACGGCTATGATCGGGAGAGCACCAATTACACCCGCAACGCGCTGGAGAAGCTCTTTCAATATCTCTACCATGATCCGGAGATCAAGGAAGTCTCGATCCTCGCCCATTCGATGGGCAATTGGCTTGCTATGGAGGGCCTGCGGCAGATGGCGATCCGCAATGGCCGCCTGCCGGCGAAATTCAAGAACGTCATGCTCGCGGCTCCCGACGTCGATGTCGACGTGTTCCGCCAGCAGATCGCCGACATGGGAAAGCAGCACCCCCAATTCACCCTCTTCGTATCCCGTGACGATAAGGCGCTCGCCGTCTCCCGAAGGGTCTGGGGCGATGTCGCCCGTCTCGGCTCGATCGATCCGGAGCAGGCGCCTTACAAGCAGGAACTCGAGGAATACGACATCAATGTCATCGACTTGACGAAGGTGAAGACCAGCGACCCTCTCAACCACGCCAAGTTCGCGGCTTCGCCCGCGATCGTCCAGCTGATCGGCGCCCGTATCTCGGAAGGACAGACGCTGACTGACAGCCGAGTCGGTCTCGGGGAGAGAATTCTTGCGGCGACGACGGAAACGGCGGCCGCCGCGGGCAATGCTGCGGGTCTGGTGTTGGCGGCGCCTGCCGCCGTCGTCGATCGGGACACACGCGACGCCTATGCCGCCGAGGTCAGCGCGGTTGCCGGGCCCGGCGGCAAGTCGAAGCCGGCCTGTGGCAATGCTTTCAGGACGGAATGCCGGCCATAGGGCGCGCAGTGCGCGATACGCGGGATTGGGAGTGATCATGTCGATAGTTTCATCAAGGAACGTTCTTCGGACGCTGCTCCTGGCGGTGATCGCATCCCTCGCCGCCGCACTGACGGCCATGCCCGCGATGTCGCAGACACCGCCGGCCGCACTGCCGGCCGAACGGATCGAGCAGTTCATAGCCTTGTCCACCGATCCGGCGGTGCAGGACTGGCTGAAGCAGCAGGCAGCGGCAAAAGCCGCTGCCGAACCAGGCGAGGCGAAGCCAACCGATCCCTCTTTTTCCGAATTCGCCACACGCTTCCGCCGGCATTCCTCCGATCTGATGAATGCTGCGACCTCGTTTCCATCGCAGATGATGGCGGCCGCGGCGGTGCTCGAGCGTGATATCCAGGCGAACGGCGGCACCCGGCCGGTGGTGCTCTTGATCGCCTTCATGGCGGCAGGTTTTGCCGCCCAGTGGTTTTTCCGGCGGATCAGCGGCGGCTGGCGCGCCTGGATGGAGCAGGCGTCCTTTTCGACCGTCCGGGAGCGGCTTGTCCTTCTCGGCGCCAAACTTCTCTGGGAAGCATGCCACGTGTTCGCTTTCGCGCTCGGCAGCATCGGCTTCTTCCTCATCTTCGACTGGCCGCCGCTCGTGCGCGAAATCGTCGTCGGCTACCTCTTCGCCTTCGTCGCCTTCCGCCTAGCCGCCGCGCTCCTGCGCATTTGGCTCGCGCCCCCCGCCGCCGCGGCGCAGCCAGGATTTCGCGTGGTCCCCGTCAGCGATCCGGCCGCGGCCCATTGGGCGCGCCGCCTCGCCTATCTCTGCGGCTGGTTCGCCTTCGGCTGGGTGACGGTGCGGCTGCTTGCAACGCTCGGCCTTCCCCCCGCCTCGCGGCTGCTCGTCGCCTATACGCTGGGTGTCGTGCTGTTGGCGATCGCGATCGAAAGCCTGTGGCGCCGGCCGGTGGACGCGCCGGTCGAGAGCCGGATGCCCCGCATCGGCCGGACGATCCGCAATTGGCTATGGACCGCCTATTTCATCGGTCTCTGGGCTCTCTGGGTCGTCGGCGCGATGAAGCTCTTCTGGATCGTCGCGGTGTGCGCCGCATTGCCGGCCATCCTTGCGCTCACCCGCGTCTCCATCGCCAATATTCTGTCCTCTCCCGCCGGCGCGGAAAAGGCCGAGCGGGCAAGCATCGCCTCCGTGCTGGTGGAGCGCGGTGTGCGTGCAGTGGTCATCGTCGGGGCCATCCTCCTGCTCGCCCGTGCCCTCGATGTCGAGTTGACCCGCATGACGATGCAGGACACCCCGATGCTGCGCATCGTCAGGGGCATGCTCAGCGCCGGCATCATCCTTCTCGTCATCGATCTCGCCTGGAGCCTGGTGCGCGTCGTCATCGACCGCAAGCTTGGCGAGACCGATACGCCCCAAGAGGCCGGCAGCGACACGGCCCGCCGCCGGGCGCGGATCCGCACGCTGCTGCCGATCCTGCGCAACGTTCTGATGATCCTCTTTGCCGCAATTGCAGTGATGATGGCGCTGTCTTCGCTCGGCGTCGAGATCGGGCCGCTGATCGCCGGCGCCGGCGTCGTCGGCGTTGCGATCGGCTTCGGCGCCCAGACCGTCGTCAAGGACATCATCAGCGGCGTATTCTACCTGCTCGACGACGCTTTCCGCGTCGGCGAATACATCCAGAGCGGCAATTACAAGGGAAGCGTCGAATCCTTCAGCCTTCGATCGGTGAAGCTCAGGCATCACCGCGGCGCCGTCTACATCGTGCCCTTCAGCGAATTGGGCGCGATCCAGAACATGAGCCGCGACTGGGTGATCGAGAAGATGACGGTCAGCGTGGCCTATGATTCCGACGTCGAGAAGGCCCGCAAGATCATCAAGAAGATCGGCCAGGAACTGTTCGCCGACCCCGAGTTCAAACCCATCACGATCGAGCCGCTGAAAATGCAGGGCATCGACAGCCTGGGCGACTCCGGGTTGCTGCTACGCATGAAGTTCATGACGCTTCCCGGAGAGCAGTTCACGCTGAAGCGCCGGGCGCTGCGGATGATCTATGAGGCCTTCCATGAAAACGGCATCCGCCTTGCCGTGCCGACCGTCCAGGTCGCCGGCGACAAGGTTGCCGATACGGCCGCAGCTGCTCAGCAGGCTCTGACGGCGCACAAACAGGCCCTGGTGGCAGGCGCCGGCTGACATGATCCATGCGGCCTGCCGGCTGGCAGGCGACTATCGCGTTCAGGAAAGGAGATTTCGATGGAAGACTATCACTCCGCTCTCACCGATCACGTGCCCGGCTTCATCACCGAGCCGGGCCAGACCGACTATTTGTTTGTCGGCGTCATCGTCTTTCTGATCGTGATGATTCTGGTGGTCGGCAACCTCTACTTCCAGCTTCACGCCATCCCCGAACGCATCGCCCACCGCACCAACAAGGTGCAGATGGAGATTGTCGCGGTTCTGGCGCTGATCTCGCTCTTCACCCACAATCACCTTTACTGGATCCTTGGTCTGCTCCTGGCCTTCGTTCGGTTTCCCGATTTTACGACCCCGCTCTATTCGATCGCCCGCTCGCTCGCCAGGCTCGCCGGACGCGACCCGGACGAGCTCGAGGATGAGGCGCCGGTCGCAGCCGATCACCCGGAACCGGTCCGCGCGCCGACGCCAGCGCCAGAATCAGTGGCAGAGGCACCACCCGCCCGGACGCCCGCCAAGACACTGCACGAAGAGGGGATCTGATCATGTTCGAATTAATGCTCTGCTCAATGCTGACCATCTTCCCGGACTATCTCTATCGACGCTATGTCCAGGGCAAGCGCATCGGCCAGGAGATCACCCTTTACAGCATGTGGTACGAACTGCGCTGGGGCATTTCCGCCTGCCTGATCCTGACCGTTTCGCTGATCACCATGATCTTCTATTTCCATCCCTCGACAAAAACGGTCACGGCCATATTCCGCACGGTCACGATCCTGCCGGAGGCCTCCGGCCGGGTGGATGAGGTCTTTGTCGGCGTCAACGAAAAGGTCGCCGCCGGCGCGCCGCTCTTCCGCCTCGACGATTCACAGCAGAAGGCGGCATTCGAAACCGCCAGCCGGCAAATCGCCGAAGTCGAAGCCGAAGCGAAGGTCGCGCAGACCGAGCTTGCAAGCATGGACGGCCAGATTCAGGAGGCCGACGGCGCCCTGAAAGTGGCTGAGGACGAGTTGGAGATGAAGACCCAGCTCCTGAAAAACGATGCCGTCGCCCGCCGGGAGGTGGTCCGCCTCACCAATACGGTCGAAGGCCGCAAAGGCTCCCTCAGCGCTGCGCTTGCCAAGAAACAGACGCTGGAAACCAAACTCAGCGTTCTCCTGCCGGCGCAGAAGGCGAGCGCCGAGGCCGCCCGGGCGGAGGCGCAGGTGGAACTCGACAAGACCGTCGTCAAGGCGGGGGTAGCGGGCACAGTCCAGCAATTCACATTGCGCCCCGGCGATGTGCTGAACACCATGCTGCGTCCTGCCGGCATCCTGGTGCCGAGCGAAGCGGGCCGCGGAACGCTGATCGCCGGTTTTGGGCAGATCGAGGCGCAGGTGATGAAACCCGGAATGGTCGCGGAGGCCGTCTGCGTCGGCAAGCCGTTCACCATCATCCCGCTCGTGGTGACCGAGGTGCAGGACGTGATCGCGGCCGGCCAGCTGCGCCCCACCGACCAGCTGCTCGACGTACAGCAGCTGGCAAAACCCGGCACGCTGACGGTGTTCCTGCAGCCGCTGTTCGACGGCGGCCTGGATGATGTGCCGCCAGGCAGCAGTTGCATCGCCAATGCCTATACCAACAATCACGATGCGCTCGCTGATCCCAACATCAGCACCCCGCGCTGGTTATTCCTGCATGTGGTCGACACGGTCGGTCTCGTGCATGCCATGATCCTGCGTATACAGGCGATGTTCCTGCCGGTTCAGACCCTGGTTTTCGCCGGGCATTGAGCTCGATGCGCATTGTCCGCCAGGACGCCACGGCCCATTTCGATGGTGCTGGCCTTTTACGGCCATGTATGGCCAGAGGCTGACCGGCGTGAGCAGCCGATCGAATGGCCGTCGGCGGACCAGCTGAAAATGCGCCTTTGCATCGAGCAGATGTTCGTGGCTGCCCAGCTTCAGGCAATAGTAGGCCGCCGCGGTCTCGTCAGACGCTAGGAACTGGATTGGCGACGGACACGATAGCGGATGTGTGTCGCCGCCGGCGTGTCGATTACCCTGACAAGCTCCAGTTCGATCTCTGACGGCAAAACATCGAACAGCCGGCGGCCGCGACCGAGCAGCACCGGGATTAGATGGATCTGGATCTCGTCCAGCACCCCGGCCCGGAGTGCTTCTTGCGCCGTATAACCACCCCGCAGTTGTACGTCCCGATCGCCGGCCGCAGCCTTCGCCAGCGCCATCGCGCTCTCGATTCCGTCATTCACGTAGGTCACCAACGGATAACCCCAACGGGCGGCGGGCGGCGGAGGCCGGTGACTGGGCACGAAGATCGGGGCGCCGCCATGACTGCCTCCCCAGTGATCCATGAGCTCGGCGGTCCGCCGGCCGGCAAGGACTGAACCGGCCGCCTTCCATTCGGCTTCAAATTCACGCACGGGCCCGGCCTGAGCGGATCCCCCGTCGGCGTCCGCCCAGTGGTGCAGCCGCTCTCCATCCTCGCCTCCAAGATAATCGTTATCGTCGGCGATATACCCATCGAGGGACATCGACATGTCGAGGATGGATTTGGACATTTCGTTCTCCTGTGACGACTTAAGGTCAAGTGTGCGAAGGGTGCTGTCGGCAGGTGCTGTGGGCGCCGTGCCGGGGTTCGATCGTTCGGCGCGTTAGACGTATTCACGACGATCAATGTTGCACGGCAATTGGACTGTCGAAAGAACCGATTGTCACCAACCCGTCGGGATTGTCCCCGCCCGCTGTCACGTCTCCGGCAGGCCAGCCTTTCGGAAGCCGTCGACAAAGTGGTCTCGTACAGATGCATCGCGCAGCGGCTGGGAACTGAGCCAATGAGCGATCGTGAAATGAGGGTGGGCGATCAGGAACAATTCTGCTTCTCGCCGCGCCTCCTCGCGGTGGCCCAACTGCGCAAGCGCAGCAGCCAGGAATTTGCGTGAGTTGGTGCGATAGGTTTCTTTCCTGCGGAGTGTAGCGGTTGCCGCCTCGTAGTCACCTGCGGCGTATTGCGCCTGCCCAAGATGACAAAGATACCAGCAGGCCGGATAGGGATTGAGCCGCAGAGCTTTTTCGATCTGCGCCAGTCCGTCGGCAATCCTGCCGTCCAGCACGGACATATCAGACATGGCGGCCCAGGTGTCGGCGTGATTGGGGTCGAGTTTCAGGGCCATGGCGAAAGCGGCATCCGATTCCTC
This sequence comes from Rhizobium sp. NLR10b, assembly GCF_019685435.1. NCBI lineage: Bacteria > Pseudomonadati > Pseudomonadota > Alphaproteobacteria > Hyphomicrobiales > Rhizobiaceae > Rhizobium > Rhizobium sp. NLR10b. The sequence goes on from NZ_JABDWV010000009.1 coordinate 20,546, forward strand.
CCATCGCCGCTCATAAGCCAAAATGGTCCCCAGAACGTAGCGGCAGCCGGCATCGTTGGGATCCAGGTCGACCGCCTTCTGCGCTGATGTCACCGCCATCCGGCGGTTAGGATCTTCGGGCTCGCCGAAATGCGTCCAGGCAAGCCAACGGTTATAGGCGAGCAGACCGAGCGCCTCGGCATAGGATGGCTCGAGCTTGACCGCGCGTTGGAGCAGCATATAGGCCTCACGCTCGGTTTGCGGCGACTCCTCCGTCAGGAGACGGGCGCGCACACACAGATCGTAGGCCTCGAAGTTCTTCGGCCGATTGCGCGGCGTCGGGATGGTCAGCCGGCCGACGAGGGCTTCAACAATCTTGGCGTTGACCTCATCCTGTAATTCGAAAACATCTTCCACCGTCCTGTCGAACCGTTCCGCCCACAAGTGCTGGCCGCCAAGCGCGTCGATCAATTGGGCATTGATGCGGACACGGCCCATTGCGCGTCTGGCGCTCCCCTCTAGGACGTAGCGGACGCCGAGTTCCTGGGCGACCAGCTTTACGTCGACCGGCTTGCCCTTGTAGCCCCACACGGAATTGCGCGCGATGACGAACAGGCCAGCCGTGCGGGAAAGGTCGGTGATCAGGTCTTCGGTCAAGCCGTCGACGAAAGGCGCGTCCGCTTCATCCCCACTCATGTTCGTGAACGGCAATACAGCGATCGAGGGACATTCGGGCAGCGGCAAAACGCTCTGCAGCGCATCCGGCCAATGCCACAGGTGGACCGGGCGAGTGAGGTTCTTCAGGTAGCGTTCGCCTGCATCGAAGAACCGGTCGCCGATCTTGCCGACGATCTCGCCGTGAACGCTGGCTGAAATGCAGATGCCTCCCGGCGCGGCCAGCGTCTGGAGGCGCGCCGCGACATTGACGCCGTCGCCGAGGACGTCCGAACCGTCGTCAATGACATCTCCCAGATTGACGCCCACGCGCAAAAGCAGGCGCCGGTCTTCGGAAGCCTCAACAGCAGTGGCGGCCCGCTGCATTTCCAAGGCTGCTGCGACCGCGTCCACCGCGCTGCCGAATTCGATCAGGAAGCCGTCGCCCGCGACCTTGAAGATGCGACCGTTGTGACGCATCACAGCCGGCTCGATAACGCCGGAACGGAGTTCCCTGAGGTTCTCAAGCGTTGCGGCTTCATCAGCCTCCATCAGGCGTGAATATCCCACCACATCGGCAACGACGATGGCGGCAAGGCGACGCTGAAGAGAATGGTTCGTCATTTGAGGACAAGCCCAACGACCGGGTTCTTAACGTATTGTTCAAGCGCGGGTGAGTCAACAAATGGTAAGAGGTAATGCCCGGGCGACCTCCACCTCCATCAGGCCGTCATCCCTCTTTGTGACCGAGGACGTCGAAGTAATGAGTATCCACGGAAAGCGGACGGTTCTTGAACGTCCGGTGATGGGCGCCCAGGCGGCTGGTGGCGAGCGGCGGTTTCCGCTGAGATGGGAGTGAAAAGTGCGCGCTTCTTCAGCGCGCATACTCGGATATCCAGGCTCAAGGCCCGGAATGACGGAGGCCGGAGGTGCGCTTCCATCCAACTCGCCAGCGGCGCGGCGTCTCGCAAATCGCCACAATGATCGGCTTTGGCGCAATCATCGCTAGCGCTGTTTGCTTCGCACCTTGACTAAGCGCGTGTTGCCGTTTCGAATAATAGCGCTGTGACAGTTATGGCAGCTTTGCGCCCCAAAGCCGCCGTTCCACGTCCCGCGCTATTTGTCGGCAGGTGATTTCCGAAGCGAGGCGCATAAATTGGCAACCTTCAAGATGAATGGAGGATGTACCGATGCTCCGCTTTCTTGCCGTTTACACCAGAAGCCCGAGGACTTGGCGTCCTTTCGAAACCTGTCCAAAGCCGAGCAGGATGCAGTCGACGCCGTCGGTATAAAAGAGTGGTCGGCGTGGGAAGAAAGAAATGCTTCGTCCATCCTTGATCCTGGCGGAATAGTGGGCAAGACGACTCCCATGACCAAGGAGGGCGTCGTCACGCGGTGAATTGCGGGAACTCCGCTGACGGCCTGTTAATGGCGAGCTTCCGCGCTAAGTCTTACTTAACTCCGACAGGGAGGCAAACGGGATGAAGGTCGGCATTGTTGGAGCCGGCATGGTTGGCAGCGCGACTGCGTACGCCCTTGGCTTACGCGGTGTCGCGAGCGAGGTTGTGCTGGTCGATCTCGATCCAGCTCTGGCCGAAGCACAAGCCCTTGATATCGCACATGCGATGCCGTTTGCCTCAGGAACCTCGATTTCTCATGGAGACTACGATCATCTTCGGAATGCTGGTGTTGTCGTAATAGCCGCAGGGGTCGCGCAACGATCCGGGGAGACGCGAACCGATCTGCTGAGCCGCAACGCCGCGGTCTTCCGAACAGTTGTAGGCGAGATCATGCGTGTCTGTCCCGACGCGATTTTGCTGGTTGCATCCAACCCGGTCGACATCATGACACAGATCGCCGAAGCGTACTCCGGACTGCCAAACCATCGCGTGATCGGATCGGGGACAATTCTCGATACCGCGCGGTTTCGTAGCCTGCTGGGGGCTCACCTTCGTGTGTCGCCGCGATCCATTCATGCCTATGTGCTGGGCGAACACGGCGACAGCCAAGTCTTGGCGTGGTCCGGCGCCAGGGCAGGTACAGTTCCGATTGCTCTCTTCGGTGCACAGATTGGCGCTCCCATTACCGAAGCTGTCCGGACAGATATCGACAGCAAGACTCGCAACGCCGCCTATACCATCATCAAGGGCAAAGGCTCTACCTACTACGGGATTGGAGCAGGTCTTGCCCGGATCGTCGGCGCGGTAAGGCAGGATGAACAGGCGGTGCTTTCAGTCTCGAGCGTCACCGCGCTGATCGAAGGTGTGCGCGATGTAGCTTTATCGGTTCCCCGCGTTGTGGGCCGCGAAGGCATTTCCACTGAATTGCTTCCTGACCTTGACACACATGAGCGCGCTGCGCTTCAACGAAGCGCTTCTAAACTTAGAGGCCTGTTCGAGGCGGTGACGCTCTGATTCGAACCCATGCTGAGCGCGTGCGTGGGCGGACGTCGGCGTCGGCGCCGCCCATTTCGTCGACGGGCGATACGACGATGCGATTACCTGGATCCAAAGAGGCCTTAGCCAGCAGCCTGACGCGAGTTGGGCTCTGCGGTGGCTCGTCAGCGCCTATGTGCACGCCGGCAGATTGGATGAGGCACGACGTGCCTGCCTTCGACTGCGAGAGAGCCATCCCGACCTTACGCTTGCCAAAGTCAGGGATACATGGTGGCCCTCTGCTTTTATGGCGCGGATCTTATCGGGTCTGCGTGACGCTGGCTTGCCCGAAGGCTGACTGGACCGGCTCAACCGAGGTCTTCACCGAGATCCACAAACTTCATCGAAGGTCATGAATCCCTCCTTTGTGCCGTTCCGGTATTGCAATCCAAACGGCAGCTTCGGGCGGATATCGTTGAAAAACTAAATCCAGCGGGCCAATTGATGCCGAAGGTGCGGCGTTGACCTGACCTATCTCAACTCGTAGCATTTTGGAGAAACGCGGAGTGCCGCTCCCCATTGCTGCTTCACCATGGTGGCAAAGTTCCCGTAATGTAGCTCGTCGCCGTAGTTCCAGATGCAAAGCATTGTCGTTTCGTTGTGGATGAAAGCTAGTCCGACGACACTATTGTTTCCGTCCAGAATCTCGTTCAGCGTGGCGATCTCAGAGCTTAAAATCGCTTCGTCGATGTGATCTGTAAGTTGGTGGACCTCAATCTTTCCGAACCCTGCCATGTCAACGGGGCCCTCAAGAGCTTGATTGTCCGCGATGAGACTCTCTCCATCACTGGAGCAGCGTACTCTGATTGCAAATTTATTTGAAAGCTCGATGCGGATCGCGACAGGGTTCGTCCAATCCAGGTTTCCTTCAAAGCTGAACAGATCTGCAGAGATCGAGCGTATCTTCATACAGCTAAGATATGCATAGATAATGTGACCCGGACAAGAACTGACGTCGCTAGGCCGAGCCAATTGCCCAACTTCACATCCCATGATTCAATAGCCGCACTGATTTGCGGAGGATTGAGCGATGATGGGATGTCAGGCGGCTCCGGCGCAGCTCTTCTACGACTTCTGCCTTGATGATCACGTCCCCGTCGACCACATGTTGCGCGGGATCGACCGCCATCTCGAACTCGACAGCACGCGAGCGCAATTGAAGCCTTTCTACAGCACCACGGGTCGCCCTTCGATTGACCCTGAGCTGATGATGCGGATGCTGATCATCGGCTATTGCATGGGTATTCGCTCGGAACGGCGGCTTTGCGAAGAGGTTCACCTCAATCTTGCCTATCGCTGGTTCTGTCGCCTCGGACTGGACGGCAAGGTGCCGGACCATTCCAGCTTCTCGAAGAACCGTCATGGCCGGTTCCGGCAGAGCGACATCCTGCGGCATATGTTCGAGACGGTGGTGGAGCGTTGCCTGGCACAGGGTCTTGTCGGTGCTGAAGGCTTTGCGGTCGATGCCAGCTTGATCGCGGCGGACGCTAACAAGCAGCGCTCGGTGCCCGGCTCAGAATGGGAGGTCAAAGACGACGCCAGCCGCTCGGTCCAGGAATATCTGGCGGTTCTCGATGACGCCGCTTTCGGTGCTGCCTCTCCCGTAACGCCGAAGTTCATCTCCCCATCCGATCCGGCAGCGCAATGGACCGGTGCCCACAAAGGCCATGCCTTCTTCGCCTATGCCACCAACTATCTGATCGATACCGACCATGGCGTCATCCTTGATGTGGAGGCGACACGTGCGATCCGCCAGGCGGAGGTGGGAGCATCCCGTACGATGCTTGACAGGACCGAGAACCGCTTCGGCTTGAAGCCGGACTATCTCGCTGCCGACAGTGCCTACGGTTCTGCCGACAATCTGGCCTGGCTGGTCAAGGAAAAGAAGATCGCGCCGCACATTCCGGTCTTCGACAAATCGAACAGGACGGACGGCACTTTCTCGCGTTCAGACTTCACCTGGGAAGCCGAGAAAGATCGTTACATCTGCCCAGCGGGCAAGGAGCTGAAGCAGTTCCGGCGAACCTATGCGAAACCCCGATCGGGGATCACAGCGGAGGGGGACACGGCTTTACCGTGCCAGCAAGAAGGACTGTGATCGCTGCGAACTGAAGTCTCGTTGCTGCCCGAAAATGCCGATGCGTAAAGTGCCGCGCGATCTCAACGAAGATGCCCGTGATGTCGCCCGAGCAATTGCCGCGACGCCGGAATACGAGCAGTCACGGCATCGCCGAAAGAAAGTTGAGATGCTCTTTGCACACCTCAAGCGCATCCTGCGGATGGCGCGTTTAAGACTTCGGGGACCGTGCGGTGCACGAGACGAATTCCTGCTCGCAGCAACCGCACAAAACCTCAGAAGGCTGGCCAAACTCAGGCCAGCAAATGGCGTCATTGCCGCCTGAGAGCGGCATAGATCGAGACCCTGCGCCGAGGCGCAGGGCGAGTGGCATACCCGCTCCGCTCAGAAGAAAGAAACGGGCGGGTGAGCAGCCAATCCTATGAGTTTTTCGACGGTATCGGTCAATCCCAGACTTTCGCGGCAAGTACTTTATGTCCGCGTGTTGAGTGTCCAAGGAGCGGACGGTCGGCCACCGGCCCCGTCATATAACCAGAAGGTGCGCGTTCTCCCTCTGGCCAACGGTGGCCATAGGAGAACTGGAATGGGTGTCTCGCAATATGATCCTGCCGCACTGGGTCGACCGGCTTGGAACGCAGGCAAGGAAGTTGGCGTCAAGAAGCCCCTCAAGCAGCGCCAGATCTGGGCAGTCCGTTTCTTCCTCGACCGAGGAGGAAGGATGAGAGATCGCGCGCTTTTCGATCTCGCCATCGACAGCAAGCTCCGCGGCCGCGATCTGGTAAAACTGAAAATCGGGACTCTCGTCACGGGGCACGAAATTCGAACTCGCGCAATGGTCGTCCAGCAGAAGACTGGACGGCCCGTGCAGTTCGAAATCACGACCGAGGTTAGAGCTAGTCTGCTTGCCTGGCTTCAACGAAGGGGAGGAACAGTCGATGACTATGCCTTTCCCAGTCGGATCGACCACGGTAATCATCTCAGTACTCGGCAGTACGCCTGGCTGGTAGATGAGTGGGTGACGGCGATCGGCCTCCGTCGGGAGGATTACGGGCCGCATTCCCTGCGGCGAACGAAGGCCGCCACGAACTCTAAGGCCCGGCAACCGGCGATCCAGATCCTGCTTGGCCATACCAAGATCGAGAACACGGTCAGGTATCTTGGCGTCGACATTGAGGATGCACTGGAACTGGCCGAGCGGACTGAGATCTGAATAGAGACTGCCCTGCACGTCGTGGGGCCGTTCCTCTTTGCTCTGAGAGGCTCTAACGAGATTCGATCAGCTTTGCGCCTTTCTCATGGTCATTCAGCCAAAGGGGCGCTATTGCTGCAAAGCGACATGACGCAGTGACAACGCGGGTCACACTTGCGCCGAGAGCCCCATTCCGCACCATGCGGGTGATTAGATCACGAATTCCTCCTCGTATTTTCGTTGCTCGAGAACGACGGTAACCTCCACCGGAACGATCCAATTGGCCGCGTAGCTCTCGCAGTCGGAACGCGGAAGGTCGGGCTGCACGCACCCCGCCCCATCGATCGCGCGACATCGCAGTGTATATCGCCCCACTTCTTCAGGGGTCCATATGTACTCCCACAAGCGCCATGCAAAGGGACGTTCTGTTTCGAGGAGCCTTCCCTCGCGCCAGCCCCTGCCATCTCCCGTGCAGACCTGCACCTGCCGGATAGCAGCCTCTCCGCTCCAAGCGGCTCCGAAAATCCGGTAGGGTTGGCCGGCAATGAGGTGCGCCCCCTCTACGGGACGCGCGATCTGCGCTTTGACCTCCATCTCCGCAAGGGGAACCAGCGTGGGTTCCCCGAGGCTGCGTTCCCAACGGAAATAGTCGCGCGCCTGCCAGTAGCCGAGGAACGGTTGTTCCACAACCGTGATATCCGTAATCCACTTGATCCAAGCCATGCCGAACCAGCCACCCACCACCGCTCGTAGTGGGTAGCCGTGATCGCGCGTCAACGGCTCCTCGTTCATCGAATAGGCAAGGATCGTGCTGTCAGCGATGGCCTTCTCAAGCGGTAAACTGCGCGCAAAAGCGATGGGGCCAGGAGAAGCCGTTTTCTTGTTCGTGTCGACGACGCCGCTGTCGGCGCCTGTCAGCAGAACCTCACGTGCGGTTCGCTTAACGCCGGCCATTTCCAAAACCTCGCGCAGAAGAACACCTGTCCAGGCGGCGTTGCCGACGGCTCCGTTCTGCCACTGTAACCCCTCCTTCGGTGGCACATAGTAGACGCGCCCGTTCCCTGCGCACTCCACGACGGCAGTGAAAGTCGTGCTCCGCATCGCCTTGATGCTGTCGAGGTCAAGTTCGATCGGCCGCTCTACCGCCCCGCCAACGCGCAGTCTCCAGTCTCGCGCATCGAGCTCCGGCGACGGGAAATGGTTTCGCACGAAGAACAACTCGGCTGGGATCAGCCAATCGGAGAGCGACGCAAACGGAAACTCGATGTTCGGTGGGGATTTCTGTCGAACTATTAGACTGGGTTGCTGTGGTGTCGCCATCGTCCTCGTCTCCCCTCCAAAAGTACAACGTCGGCTCTCCGTCGCGCGTATTTCGGATCGATCACAAGCCCGTCGCAGTGCGTCTGTCGCATTCCGCCGGCCGCATACTAGCACATACCGCACGTCCTCGGATCGATCTCGAGCGGCAGCAAAAGGGGTCAATCTCAGGCCTCGGCGGCAATAATTCTGATGTCCGCTTTTGGTGTTGGGTGTCTCGTAGCGGACGGTCGGCCACCGGCCCCAAATCGGTCATTCCTTCTCGGCCTCAGCCGAGCCTGCTGCTGGAACATCGGAGATATGGGACTTCTAGCCAAGGACGCGGTCCCGGTTCGTATCCCATGGGGGCTCTCAAACGCCCCAAATCACCGACTCCTCATGACGTTTGATCAGATGCCGAAGATCTTGGAAACCCAGGCGGACGAATTCGGCAAATTGATCGACTGCGGGAGCTCGTGGAGCATCGACGCGCTTGAGGATCGCAAGGGCGCGCTCTGGATGAGGGATGGTGATTGGCAGTGCGGTGATCGTCTTTTCCTTGCGCTGCGCGAAGACGACGCTGTGCGGCATGACGGTCAGCGCATCCGCCGATTTCAGGTAGTTGATTACACTCATCAGCGAGCCGCCGGTATAGCGGATCTTGATCTCGGTGGCGCCGAAGGAGAGCAGCAGCGCGCGCAGGTCCGCCAGCAGCGGGCTTCCCGGTGGCGGCGCAATCCACGGATAGTCGAGCAGTTGGCTCGGCTGCGGCCGCCGTTTCAGAAGCAGCGGATGGGTTACCCGACAGGCCACGACATTGCGGCCTGGGAGAATCTGCTGGAATTCGAGCCCGGAACCCTCGTCGAGTATGTCGATCGGGCATATGGCGAGGTCGATCTGATCTGCCTTCAGCGCTGCGCGCAGATCCGGGAAATAACCGTAGCTTTGATCGATCCGCACGTCCGGACGGCTTGTCTGAAACTCCGCGCACAGCCCGGCAATCAGCGCATCCATGAAGAAGGGCGTGCCGCCGATCCGTACGACGCCGCTCTTGCCGACGCGGAAGCTTTCGACGAGATCGGAGGCCTTGCGTGAGGCTGCGAGCATGACGAGGCCGTGTTCGGCGAGCGAAAGACCAAACGGCGTCGGCTGCAATGGCCGGCGACCCTTGACGAAGAGCGGCTCGGCCACCCTTTTCTCCAACATGGACAAGGTGCGCGAAACGGCAGGCTGAGCGAGGCCCAGCAAGGCCGCGCCTTCGGTTACGCCGCCTGTTTTGACGACGGCGGCAAGCTGGATCAGGTGACGTTCATCGAACTTCATAACGATCCGTTATATTGTTTTGCAACAAAATCATCAATCCATGCAATTCCGGCTGTTAGTATCAACCTCGGGTACACGTGAGATCGTGGAGGATGAGCATGGCGGAGCGGGCAAAGGCGCTCACATTCAGCGAGGCGACGTCGGCGGAGGTTTTCTCGGAACGCTTCTCCGCTGGCAGTGACGGCAATCTTTCACGGCTGATCGCTGCCGCCGTCATCCATGTTCATGATCTCATCAAGCAGTTTCGCCCGACCCAGGACGAGTGGCGCAAGGTCGTTGCCTTCCTGACCGATGTCGGCCATGCCTCGGACGAGCGGCGACAGGAATGGGTGCTTCTGTCGGATCTCATCGGCGCGTCGGCCCTGGTCGAGGAAATCAATTCGCGGCGGCCGAAAGCGGCGACGCCGAATACCATTCGCGGACCGTTTTTCCGCAATGATGCCCCAGAAAGGGTATCGGGTTCTTCGATCTCGCTCGACGGGATCGGCGAGCCGCTGGCGGTGTCCGTGCGGGTGCAGGATCTCGATGGCCTGCCGATCGCAGGCGCCGAGGTCGTAACCTGGCAGGCGAATGCCGAGGGCTTTTACGAGAACCAGCAGCCGGATTTGCAGCCGGAACATAATCTGCGCGGCCTCTTCCATACCGATATCAACGGACGGTTCCATTACCGCTCCGTCATGCCGTCGGGTTATGGCGTGCCGGACGATGGCCCGGTCGGGCGGCTGCTCGCCGAGGCGGGCTATCCGCTGCGCCGCCCGGCGAACCTGCATTTCGTCGTTCGTGCCAAGGGCTTCGAGACGATCACCACCCAGATTTACGATGCGAGCGATCCACACCTTGGCGAAGACGCCCTCTTCGGCGTGCGGCCCGAGCTCATTGCCTGCTTCGAGCCGTCCGAGATCGATGGACAGCGCGCCAAGGCGTTGAGCCTCACCTTCGTGATGGTGCGAGCAAAGCCGGGGAGGGCGGCATGACCCAGGATTTTTCCTATGCGGGCAGTCCCGCCCAAATCGTCTTCGGTGCCGGCAGCCGCAACCGGGTCGCGCAATGGGTCGCCAAAGCCGGCTGCAAGCGGGCCCTGATCCTCTCGACGCCGCAGCAGAAGGCTGATGCACAAGCGCTGGCCGAAGAGATCGAGCCGCTTGCCTGCGGCGTCTTCTCAGGCGCGACCATGCACACGCCCGTCGAGGTGACGGAGGCGGCGATGCGGGTGGTCGAGGAAACCGCGGCGGACTGCGTCGTCTGCCTCGGCGGCGGATCGACAACGGGGCTCGGCAAGGCGATTGCCTATCGCACCGATCTTCTCCAGATCGTCATTCCCACGACCTATGCCGGGTCGGAGGTGACGCCGATCCTCGGGCAGACCGAAGGCGGCCGCAAGACGACGGTGCGCGATGCCAGGATATTGCCGGAGATCGTGATTTACGATCCCGCGCTGACGCTCGGCCTGCCGGTCGCCATGAGCGTGACGAGTGGGCTGAACGCCATGGCCCATGCCGTCGAAGGGCTTTACGCGCAAGACCGCAATCCGATTTCGAGCCTGATGGCGCTGGAAGGCCTGCGCGCCTTTGCCCGAAGCCTGCCGGTTATCGTCAACGATCCGAAGAACGCTGAGGCGCGCAGCGATGCCCTTTACGGCGCCTGGCTCTGCGGCTCGGTGCTCGGCACGGTCGGCATGGCGTTGCATCACAAGATTTGTCACACCCTCGGCGGTTCCTTCGATACGCCGCATGCCGAAACCCATGCGGTGATGCTGCCGCATACGGCCGCTTTCAATGCCGCAGCCGCGGCATCGGAGCTGGCAGGAGCGGCCGAGATTTTCGGCGGCGCCATCGGTGGCGGGCTCTGGGATTTCGCCAGGGCGATCGGATCGCCCCTATCGCTCAAGGAATTCGGGCTGACAGAAATCGATCTCGATCGCGCGGCTGCGATCGCTGTCGAGAATCCCTACTGGAATCCGCGGCCGATCGAACGGAGTGCGATCCGCCAGCTTCTGCAGGACGCTTGGGAGGGCCGACGGCCTATGGAATGAGACACAGGCGCCTGCGGGCGCACTCTTTGGGAGGAGAGACAATGGGAGGAGGAAACATGTTCACAAGACGCGATTTTCTGAAGACGACGGCGGCCGGCGGCGCATTGATTGCAACCTCGGGCCTGCCCATGCCGGCGATTGCCAAGAATGCGGCAATCAAGCTCGGCTATGTCAGCCCGCAGACGGGGCCGCTCGCCGCTTTCGGCGAAGCCGACAAGTTCGTCATCGATGCCTTCCTGGCGACAACGAAGGCAAAGGGCCTGAACTACGAGGTCGTGGTCAAGGACAGCCAGTCGAACCCGAACCGCGCCGCCGAAGTCGCTAAGGAGCTGATCGTCGACAGCCAGATCAACCTGATGCTCGTATCCTCGACACCGGAGACGACCAATCCGGTTTCCACGACCTGCGAGGGCGAGGAGATGCCCTGCATTTCCACGGTCGCGCCGTGGCAGCCCTGGTTCATCGGCCAGCAGGGCAATCCCGGCGATCCGGCCTCCTGGAAGCCCTTCAATTACGCCTATCATTTCTTCTGGGGCCTTGAGGATATCATCGCCGTCTTTACCGGCATGTGGAGCCAAATCGAGACGAATAAAAAGGTCGGTGGCCTGTTCCCGAATGATGGTGACGGCAATGCCTGGGGCGACAAGGTCGTCGGCTTCCCGCCGGTCCTGGAAAAGCTCGGCTACGGGCTGACGGATACCGGCCGCTACCAGAATCTGACGGATGATTTCTCGGCGCAGATCAATGCCTTCAAGCAGGCAGGCACCGATATCCTGACCGGGGTGATGATCCCCCCCGACCTCACCACTTTCTGGAACCAGGCCAAGCAGCAAGGCCTGAAGCCGAAGGTCGCCTCGATCGGCAAGGCGCTTCTCTTCCCGCAGACCGTCGAAGCGTTGGGAAATGCCGGGCACAATCTCTCGACCGAGGTTTGGTGGACCCCGACGCATCCGTTCAAATCGTCGCTGACGGGCGAGACCGCTGCCGCCGTGGCGGCTGCCTTCACCAAGACAACCGGACGCCCATGGACCCAGCCGATCGGCTTTGCCCATGCACTGTTCGAGCTCGCCGTCGATGTCATGACGCGGAGCGAGGATGCGGGCGATGCCGATGCCGTCGCCAAGGCGATCGGCGAAACCAAGCTCGACACGCTCGTCGGGCCGGTTGCCTGGGGCAATGAGAAGCTGCCGCCGTTCGCGCAAAAGAATGTCGCCAAGACGCCGCTGGTCGGCGGCCAATGGCGGCTGAAATCCGGCGGCGGCTATGATCTCGTCGTCGTCGAAAACGGCCTGGCGCCGAACGTACCGCTTGGCGGCAAGCTCGAAGCCCTTGCGTGAAAGCAGGGTTGCCCGGCACTCGGTCGGGCGCCTCCAACGGAGAACGACAATGCCCCTACTGGAATTGAAGGGAGTCTCGAAGGCGTTCGGCGCGCTCGTCGTCGCCGAGGATATCGGCTTCTCTGTCGAGCCTGGCGAGGCGCTCGGCGTCATCGGGCCGAACGGCGCCGGTAAATCGACGCTGTTCAACCTTATCAACGGCAATCTCTCCGTTGCCGGAGGATCGATCCGGTTCGACGGCCGCGATGTCACCCATGTGCCGCCGATGCAACGTTGCCTTGCCGGCATGGGCCGCACCTTCCAGATCCCGCAGCCTTTCGCGCGTCTGACGGCCTATGAAAACCTGCTGGTTGCCGGTGCTTTCGGTGCCAAGGCGAGGGAAAGCGACGTCTCGGCTTCGTGCGCGGACATCCTTGTCGAGACCGGCTTGATCGCCAAAGCCAATGTGCCTGCCGGATCGTTGACCCTGCTTGAACGCAAGCGGCTGGAATTGGCGCGTGCGCTCGCCACCCAGCCGAAGCTGTTGCTTCTCGACGAGATCGCCGGCGGACTGACGGAAGGCGAATGCCGCCAGCTCGTCGCGACGATCAAGCGGGTTCACCAGCGCGGCATCGCCATCATCTGGATCGAGCATGTGCTGCATGCTCTTACAGCTGTGGCCGAGCGCATCCTCGTGCTCAATTTCGGCCGGGTGATCGGCATCGGCAAGCCCGACGCGATCATGGCGTCGAGCGAGGTGCGCGAAATCTATCTCGGGATGGAGGTCTGACGATGAGCCTCATCGAAACTCGCGGCCTCACGGCCTCCTACGGCGATTTTCAGGCCGTGCTCGGCGTTGATCTCAGGCTCGAGGCCGGCGAGACCATCGCCATTATCGGCGCCAATGGTGCGGGGAAATCGACATTGATGCGCTCGATCGCCGGTGTCATCGCCAACAAGCCCGATATGGTCCTGCACCATGGCGAGCCGATCGGGGCAATGCTTGCATCCGATGTCGTGCGGCGCGGCATCGCGCTCGTGCCGGAGGGGCGGAAGCTGTTCCCGTCGCTGACGGTGGAGGAAAATCTGAAGATCGGCCGCTATGGCCGCCGCGTCGCCGGACCCTGGGCGCTCGACAGCATCTATTCGCTATTTCCCGTCCTGAAGGAGAGACGCCGCAATCCGGCGACGGCGCTCTCGGGCGGGCAACAGCAGATGGTCGCCATCGGCCGGGCGCTGATGTCCAATCCGGAGGTTCTTCTGTGCGACGAGCTGAGCCTCGGCCTCGCCCCCGTGGTCATCAAGGACATTTATGCCGCCTTTTCCCATATCCGCGCCGCGGGTGCGGCCACCGTCATCGTCGAGCAGGATATCGCCCAGGCGCTGAAGGTGGCCGATCGCATCTACTGCATGATGGAGGGCCGCATCACCCTGACAGGCCGCCCCGCAGAACTCGATCGCGCCGATATCCATGCGGCCTATTTTGGAACGGACACCCATGAACTGGCTTGATACGCTTCTGCAAGGTGTTCTGCTCGGGGGGCTCTATGCGCTGTTCGCGGCAGGTCTCAGCCTCGTCTTCGGCATCATGCGCCTGGTCAATCTCGCCCATGGCGATCTCATCGTCCTGGCGGCTTTCCTGATCCTGGTACTTGTCTCTTTGTTGGGGCTCAATCCCTTCCTGGCTGCGCTGATCGCCGCACCCTTGATGTTCGCCGTCGGTTGGCTGCTACAATATCACCTGCTGAACCGAACCCTTGGCAACGACATCCTGCCACCCTTGCTCGTCACCTTCGGCCTGTCGATCGTCATTCAGAACGGTCTGTTGGAGGGCTTCACGGCCGATAGCCGGCGGATCTCTGCGGGCGCCCTCGAAACGGCTTCACTGCAATTCGGGGGTGTCGGCGCCGGCCTGATGCCGCTCATTACCTTTGCCTCGGCAGTCCTCGTCATCGTCGGTCTCAACCGGCTCATCTACCGCACCGAGCTCGGCTGCGCCTTCCGAGCCACCTCGGACGATGTGGTGACGGCGAGCCTGATGGGCATTCGGCCGAATACGATCTTCGCCGTCGCGACCGGCCTTGCGATGATGATCGTGACGGTTGCTGCGCTTTATCTCGGTATGCGGGCGAACTTCGATCCGACGGCTGGGCCGGCGCGGCTGATCTACGCCTTCGAAGCCGTCATCATCGGTGGTCTCGGCTCGCTTTGGGGCACGCTTGCCGGCGGCGTCATCCTGGGAGTTGCCCAGACGGTCGGCGCTGCGGTCAATCCCGAATGGCAGATTCTTGCCGGGCATATCGCCTTCCTGCTCGTGCTGGTCTTCCGGCCGCGCGGTCTTTTCCCTCGCGCCGTGGATTGAGGGCGCCATGACTCCGGGTTTCGAAACAATGCCGACCGAAATTGCTGCACCGCCGGGCTGGCGGGTGGAAACGCGGACGCGGCTTTCGAGCATCTTCATCATCCTCTCGCTTGTCGCGGCGGCCGCGCTCGCCGCTGCACCCTTCGTGGTGTCGCGCGGCGTCGTGCAGGATCTGTTCTTCATCCTGACGATGCTGGCGCTGGCGCAGAGCTGGAACCTGCTTGCCGGTTATGCCGGACTGATCTCGGTCGGGCAGCAGCTCTTTGTCGGCTCCGGCGCCTATGCGCTGTTCGGCTTCGTCATTCTTGCCGGTGTCGATCCGATCCTTGCCATTCCGCTCGCCGGCCTCTTCGCAATGCTGATCGCAGCGCCGGCCGCATTCTTTTCCTTCCGGCTTTACGGCCCCTATTTTGCGATCGGCACCTGGGTCATCGCCGAAGTCGGGCGGTTGCTATTTGCCCAGTGGAGGATGCTCGGCGGCGGAACGGGAACTTCGCTGCCGCGCGAAGCCACCAAGGGTATGCTCGGTATTTCGGTGCTGCAGAACTGGTTCGGCATGCGCTCCGCGGCCGCGGCCGATGCACTCACCTATTGGCTGGCGCTGGCTCTCGTCGCGCTGACGATCGGCTTCATCTATCGGCTGCTGCGCAGCAAGCAGGGCCTTGGCCTTGCCGCCGTGCGCGACAATGAGACAGCGGCCCGTGCGCTCGGCGTCGATGCGCGGCGGCTGAAGATCGTTGTCTATCTGGCAACCGCTTCCGTGACCGGCATGGTCGGTGCGCTCATCTACCTGCAGAAGGCGCGCATATCGCCGGACGCCGCCTTCTCGCTCACCGACTGGACCGCCTATATCGTGTTCATTGTCGTCATCGGCGGCATCGGCACCATCGAAGGGCCGCTGGTCGGCGTGCTCGTCTTCTTCCTGCTGCAGAATGCCTTTTCGAGCTACGGCTCCTGGTATCTCCTTGCGCTCGGGGCGCTTGCTATCGTCACGATGCTGTTCGCGCCGCGGGGTCTCTGGGGTCTCATATCCAGCCGTACCGGTTGGGAACTCTTTCCGGTCCGTCGCCTGCTGAGAGGCGGATCCACGCTGCATGATGAAAAGGGAGGGCCAAATGGCTGACATCACCACCGACGTTCTGATCATCGGGACGGGACCCGCCGGCTCGGCGACCGCGGCGCTGCTTGCGACCTACGGCCTCGAGCCGATGGTGATCAACCGTTATCGCTGGCTGGCAAGCACGCCGCGCGCGCACATCACCAACCAGCGGACGATGGAGGTTCTGCGCGATCTCGGTCGCGACGTCGAGGAGGAGGCCTATCTCTTCGCGGTCGAACAGGATTTGATGGGGCAGAATGTCTTCTGCACGGCGGTTGCCGGCGAGGAAATCGGCCGCATGCAGAGCTGGGGCAACCACCCGCTGTCGCGTGCCGAGCACCTTCTTTCATCGCCCGCCCACATGAACGACCTGCCGCAGACTTACATGGAGCCGCTGCTGTTCAAGACAGCCTGCTCGCGCGGCGCCCAGGCCCGCATGTCGACCGAGTATGTGAGCCATGTTCAGGATGCCGAAGGGGTCACGACCACCTGTCTCGACCGCTTGACCGGCAGGGAGCTGGTTATCCGCTCGAAATTCCTGATCGGCGCCGATGGCGGCAACTCCAAGGTGGCGGAGCATGCCAATCTGACCTTCGAAGGCAAGATGGGTGTTGCCGGCTCGATGAACATTCTGTTCGAGGCTGATCTCTCGCGCTATGTCGCCCATCGCCCGTCGGTGCTTTACTGGGTGCTGCAGCCCGGCGCCGATGTCGGCGGCATCGGCATGGGCCTTGTGCGCATGGTGCGGCCATGGAACGAATGGCTGATCGTCTGGGGCTACGACATCAATCAGCCCGCGCCTCAGGTCGACGATGCTTTCGCCACCAAGGTCGTGCGCGAACTGGTCGGCGTTGCCGATCTCAAGCCGAAGATCAAATCCGTCTCGACCTGGACTGTGAACAACATGTACGCGACGAGCGTGTCGAACGGTCGGGTGTTCTGCATGGGTGATGCCGTCCATCGCCATCCGCCTTCGAACGGCCTCGGCTCCAACACCTCGATCCAGGATGGCTTCAACCTCGCCTGGAAGCTCGCATTGGTCCTTAAGGGTCAGGCGGGCATGGCCCTGCTCGAGAGCTACCAGGCCGAACGTGCGCCAGTCGCCAAGCAGATCGTTACCCGCGCCAACAAGTCGATCGAGGAATTCGGCCCGATCTTCAAGTCGCTGGGTCTGCTCGATTCCGTCGATCCGGTGAAAATGCAGCAGAACATGGATGCGCGCTGCGATGATACCGCCGATGCCGAACGCCAGCGCACGGCAATCCGCGAGGCGATCGCCTATAAGGTCTACGAGTTCGACGCGCATGGCGTGGAGATGAACCATCGCTACGCTTCGAATGCCGTCATCAAGGACGGGCAGCCGGAGCCAGCCTACGAGAAGGATGCCGAGCTGCATTTCCAACCGACGACGTGGCCGGGCGCGCGGCTGCCGCATGCCTGGCTGTTCAACGACAGCGGCAGGAAAGTTTCGAGCCTCGATCTCACCGGTCATGGCGTCTTCACCCTGTTGACCGGTATCGGTGGCGACGGCTGGATTGCGGCGGCGAGGGCTTTGTCGAAGGAGTTCGGCCTGCCGATCACGGCTCATAAGATCGGCCCGAGGCAGGAATGGCAGGACCTGACGGGAGACTGGGCGCGCGCCCGCGAAATCCGCGATGCCGGCGTTCTGCTCGTGCGTCCGGACCATCATGTCGGCTGGCGTTCGCATGCCGCAGTCGCCGATCCGGAAAACGAGCTGCGTCGTGTATTGAGAGCAATTCTGGATCGGTGAGGCGACGATGAGCATCGAAGAAAAAGGCTATTTCACTGAGGAAAACTCTGTCGAGGTCGTCACCGGCCGCAACACCAATGCACGCGATGCGCGGCTGAAGCAGGTGATGGAGGTGGTGACCCGCAAGCTGCATGAGGCGGTGAAAGAGCTGGAGCCGACCCAGGACGAATGGATGGAAGCGATCCTCTTTCTCACCCGCACCGGTCACACCTGCACCGACTGGCGGCAGGAATTCATTCTGCTGTCGGACGTGCTCGGCGTATCGATGTTGGTCGACGCAATCAACAACCGTAAACCATCGGGCGCGTCCGAAAGCACGGTTCTCGGCCCCTTCCATGTCGCGGATGCGCCGGAACTGCCGATGGGCGCCAATATCTGCCTCGACCAAAAGGGTGAGGACATGGTGATCAGCGGCCGAATCCTCGATACTGAAGGCCGCCCGATCGAAAATGCGGTGCTCGACGTCTGGCAGGCGAACGACGAAGGGTTCTATGACGTCCAGCAGAAGGGAATCCAGCCCGATTTCAATTTGCGCGGTGTATTCCGCACCGGCAAGGACGGGCTCTATTGGTTCCGCGCGGTGAAGCCGAAATACTATCCGATCCCAAACGATGGTCCCGTTGGGCAACTGCTCGGTGCGCTCGGCCGTCACCCCTACCGACCTGCCCATCTGCACTATATTATCAAGGCGGACGGGTTTGAGACGCTGACGACCCATATTTTCGATCCCGACGATCGCTACATCCATTCCGATGCGGTCTTCGGCGTCAAGGAGAGTTTGCTGGCCGAATTCAAGCTGATGGACGATCCCACAAGGGCAAAGGAGCTCGGTTTCGCAGGATCATTCTGGCAGGTCGAGCACGATTTCGTGCTGGCGCCGGAACGAAAGCGAAAATAGTCCAGCCTCCGAGCTTTCGCGGCGCTGCAGGCGCAGACGAGCTCCCGGCAATGTTTGGAGCGGTTGAACCGCTTCGGCCACCTGCGCGCAATCTGGCATTGGGATCTTTGGCAATTGGTCGGCGCCATTCTGGTCGCCGGCACCGATCCAACGGTTGACGCTCAATCACGCTTTGCCGCATCCCTCCAGGCGCGCTCGAACGGTAGGCGCCAGGCGTGCGGGGCAATGAGTTGGTGGATCGACTTCGGCCCCCAGCCGCCCTGGTCGTAGAGGCGTACGGGCGGCGGGTTATCGAGGAGAGATTGGGAAACCTCCCAGAGCCGCTCAATACCCTCGGCCGTAGTGAACAGCGTGTGGTCGCCGCGCATGGCGTCGAGGATCAGACGCTCATAGGCCTCCAGAACTTCGCCAATCAGGCCGGTTTCGCTCATGGCAAATTGCAGCGAGAGCTTGTCGAGCCGGAAGCCCGGTCCAGGGCGCTTGCCATAGAAGGACAGCGAGACCTTGGAGGCATCAGCAAGGTCGAAGGTAAGGTGGTCAGGGCCCTGTGCCCCCACGCCAGAGCCCGGAGGGAACATCGATTTCGGGGGCTCGCGGAATGCGATCGAAATAATGCGCTGCCCCTCTGCCATGCGCTTGCCGGTACGCAGGTAGAAGGGCACGCCAGCCCAGCGCCAGTTGTCGATGGCGCATTTCAGGGCGATGAAGGTGTCCGTGTCGCTTTCGGGATCGACGCCAGGCTCCTTACGGTAGCCGATGTATTGACCGCGCACCACGTCGCGCGGCTCAATCGGCAACATGGAGCGGAACACCTTGTTCTTCTCTTCCGAGATTGGCGCAGGCTCAAGGGCAGTGGGCGGCTCCATCGCCATGAAGGCGAGGATTTGGAAGAGGTGGGTCACCACCATGTCACGATAGGCGCCGGTGGTCTCGTAAAAGGCGGCGCGGGTGGAAAGGCCGAGCGTCTCCGGAACGTCGATCTGGACATGGTCGATGAAGTTGCGGTTCCAGATTGGTTCGAACAGGCCATTGGCAAATCGGAAGGCCAGGATGTTTTGCGCCGGCTCCTTGCCGAGGAAATGGTCAATGCGGAATATCTGCTTCTCGTCGAACACCTCGTGCAGCTTGTTGTTCAGTTCAACGGCACTGGCAAGGTCCGTGCCGAAGGGCTTTTCCATGATGATACGGGAGCGTTCAGTCAGCTCGGCCTGGGCGAGAAGTTGCACGGCCGGAAGGGCGGCGCTTGGTGGCACGGATAAATAATGCACGCGCCGCGTCTCGGCGCCCAGTGCTTTCTCGGCTCTATCGACCGCTTCCTTGAGAGCATTGGCGCCGGCAGCGAGCGGAACATAGTCGAGCGATGCGGCAAATGCTTCCCATTCGGACGGCGAGAACTTGCGAGTCAAGAATTTGTCCAGTGAGTCACGGGCGATGGTGCGGAAGGCATCGGCATCGATGTCGTCGAGCGAGACGCCGATAATGCGACATCCTGGGATGAAGCCCGCATTGGTGAGGTGGAACAGCCCGGTCAGTAGTTTGCGCCTTGAGAGATCGCCCGTCGCGCCGACGAGCACAACGACCTGTGGGTAGCCGGGGCCAACCCGAGTTGAATTCTTGCGCGCAACACTCATCCTCAAGCCTTCCGTTGTCGCTTGGGGATGGAGGTCGACCCCAGTTCCGCGCTGCCGCGAAGCGGCTATCTTCGTGCGTGATGCCATGACGTTGAAGCTCACCCCTCTAAGGTTAAATAGAGGCATGGATCGTGTAGCGGAGCAAGGGGGCGGCGATACCCTCTCGAAGTGCCTCGTCTTAGCGAGGTCCGTCGTTCCTTGTCGACTTTATTGATAACAATGTCCTGGCTCCATAGTCAGTAAGATGACCCAGCTCAGAGGCGCAGGGCGGTTATTGACAGCAAAACCAAAGCTGACAGCAGTCGTCGCTTCGATACAGTTGCCTTTGAATGCCGTTTGTCAAAGACCGAGTTTTGTAGTCGCTGACAATTCGAGAACAGCTCCTACGTCTATAGGTCAAAGCGTTGTGAGACTGAACACCTCTGGCGCCTTGCCGCGGTTCAGGGCATCCTATGACGGCTGAGAATTGTGTTTATGGCAGTTGGAGGAATGCCGATGCGCTGCTTTACCGTGCTTGGACCCTCGCAGACGGGAAAATCAACAGTCGTGGAAAGGCTCGGCTCGCTGGAGGGAACGCCGAGAAAATCCAGCTCCCCTTATGGACTGAACCTCACAGAATTCACCTTTGGAAACGAGGCTTGGTGCGCGCTTGATGCGCCAGGACCGAACGAAGCCCTGGCGCATGTGCAGCACGCGCTTCTTGCCAGCGACGCCTGCATCCTGTGCGTTTCATCGGCACCCGAGGAGGCTGTGCTCGCCGCGCCCTATTTGCGGATTATCGAAGCCTCGGGGACGCCGTGCATCCTCTTCGTCAACCGGATGGACGAACCGAGAGGGCGGCTGAGGGATGTGATCGCCGCGCTTCAAGACTACGCCAACCACACGCTTTTGCTTCGCCAGATCCCGATCCGCGAGGGAGACAGGGTCATCGGCAGTTGCGATCTGATTTCGGAACGGGCGTGGCGCTACCGCGAAGGCCAGACTTCGGCGCTGATCGCAATCCCCGAAAGCGCTGCCGAGCGCGAGCACGAAGCGCGCAGCGAGCTGCTGGAACACCTGTCCGAATTCGATGACTGGCTTCTCGAAGAACTGGTCGAAGATCGCGAGCCGCCCAGCGACGCCCTCTATGCCATTTCATCGCGGGTTCTGAGCGAAAACAGGGTCATTCCGGTCCTGATCGGTGCCGCAAGCCACGGCAACGGCATGATGCGGCTGATGAAGGCGCTGCGCCACGAGGCGCCGCCGGTCACGATTCTCAGACAGCGCCTGGCGCGTGCGGTCAATGTCGATGAAAACAAGCTGACCGCCGTGAGCTTCCATGCCTATCATCGTCAGAATATCGGCAAGACGGTGCTGGTGCGTGCGTTTGGCGAGGGACTGCGGCAAGGCGCATCACTGGGCGGCTCCAGCCTCGGCGCCGTGCAGGATCCTGCAAACGGACGGTCCAGCTCGGCGATCACGCCTGCACCGGGAGATGTCTTCGCGACGGTCAAGTCCGACCACTTGCCCGTCCCGTCGCTGTTGACATCAGACGCGACGGTCGCCCCGCCCGAATGGACCGAGCCACCGACGCCGATGCTTGAAAGGATCCTGGTCCCGGGCAGCGACCGCGATGAAAACAAGCTCTCCGAAACGCTGGCAAAACTTTCCGAGACGGATCGCGGTCTTGTCGTTTTGCAGGAGGAAGGCACGGGCGCCCAGCTCGTCCGCGCCCAGGGACCGGTCCATCTGCGGGATCTCTGCCGAACCCTGTCCGAGGTCTTCCACATCGAGGTAACCGATCGAACGCCCAGTCCGATCTACCGCGAGACGATCGCCAAGCCCTCCGAGGTTCACTACCGGCATCGCAAACAGACCGGCGGCGCCGGACAATTCGCGGATGTGAAGCTCAGCATCCGCCCCAACGAGCGCGGCCGGGGTTTCACCTTCAGCGAAACCGTCAAGGGTGGGGTCGTTCCGCGCAACTACATCCCTGCCGTCGAAGCCGGCGCGCGCGAAGCGATGGAGAAAGGGCCGCTCGGCTTCCAGGTCATCGATGTCGGCGTAACGCTGTTCGATGGTCAGCACCATACCGTCGACAGTTCGGAACACGCCTTCAGGACTGCGTCGAGAATGGGAGTGCGACAGGCGCTATCGGAAGGGTCGGCGGTTTTGATGCAACCGGTGTTCCGCAGCGAAATTCACATTCCGTCGATCTATTCCGGCAGCCTCGTCCAGATCGTCTCCGCCCTCAAGGGTCAGGTTCTCGGCTTCGACCGGGATGAAACCGCCAAGGGATGGGACATCTTCCGGGCGCTTGTTCCGGGCAGTGCACTTGACGATCTGGCCCGGGCGCTGCGCTCGGCGACGCAGGGCATTGGTTACTTTTCCAAGACCTTCGATCACTTCGAGGAGCTATACGGCAAGGAAGCGGACGCCATCGTGAGGGCACACGAGGAACCAGGCGCCGCACACTGAAACCTTGGCGCCACTTCATGCTCGTTCGCAGAACGGGCTCATGTCGTTGCGTTAACCGGGTTGTTCCTCACTTTGTGTGGAGGGTGGTAGCATTCGGCCCTCGGCACCTGCCCGACCATACATTGCGCGCTTGAAGGGCTTGAGGCGGTCGATCTGGCCCTCGGCCTGTCCGTTGCTCCCAGGGCAGCTCGATGGCGTTGCTGACGGCATCGATGTCGCCTCGACTGATTGATTTCCGGGGAGCAGGGACTTGTTTCTTCAGGATCGCTGGCCTCGGCTGCTCAGACCATTGTTTCCAGTTTCATCCAGCCGTGTCCCCCCTGAAGTTCCGAAAATATCCCTTGCATTCGGAACCAAATGGTTCCATATAGCCCGCATGGCCAAACGCACTCAGACATCCCCCTCCGTTGGTCGCCCTCGCGAATTTGAACTCGATGATGCAGTTCGCAAGGCGATGGGCGTATTCTGGGAACGTGGATATCACGATGCGTCTCTTCCCGACCTGCTCGAAGGCATGGATCTGTCCAGAGGCAGTTTCTATAAAGCTTTTGTAGACAAGCGGGGCGTCTATCTCAGTGCTCTTGACGTCTATATCGAGGATGCCGTTCGCACGGTGGGCGAAACGCTGCATTCCAACCCATCGCCAAAAGGCGCAATTCGCGCAGCATTTTCGCAGCAGGTTCACTTTTCTTCCGGCAAAGAGGGATTGCGCGGATGTTTTGTTGTCTTGGCAGCTGTCGAGATGCTTCCAGCAGATGAAGAAGTTTCAGCTCGAATTTCCCGCCTGTTTCGACGACTGCAGGACCTTTATGCAGCCACGATTATCAGGGCTCAAGCTGCAGGCGAAATTGATCCCGCGTTGGACGAGCGGACACTTGCGAGGTTCCTCGTCTGCCAGATCCAGGGCATGCGGGTCCTGGGCAAGGTAGGAGCGGATCGCGAGGAGACGAGGGCCATGATCGACTTTGCCTTAAAGGCGCTTGACTGACTTCAATTTGGAACTGAATGGTTCCTAAATACTGTCGTTGCGACCGCTTTTCGGCGGACGTTTACGGACTTCAAGGAGATAAATGTGGAACGTTCCTGCAACCCCGAAGACAAGCTCGATCCGCGCAGATGGGTCGCGCTGGTCATCCTGTTGGCCGGGGCTTTTTTGCCGCCACTCGATTTCTTCATCGTCAACGTGGCGCTGCCCTCGATCCGGGACGACTTCCGGGCTTCTGCATCGACAATGCAGCTGATTATCTCAGGCTACGCCACCACCTATGCGGTCATGCTGATCACCGGTGGCAGGCTTGGAGATCTCTATGGTCGCCGGAATGTCTTTCTCTCTGGAATGGTAGCGTTTGCCGCCGCATCCGCCTTATGCGGATTTGCCTGGTCTCCATCGGTGCTGATCGTCGGCCGGGTCCTTCAAGGCTTTGCTGCGGCAATCATGGCACCGCAGGCTCTGGCGTCAATAAATGCAATTTTCCCAGACCACGAAAAATCAAAGGCGCTCAGCTTTTACGCCCTGACATTCGGTGTCGCATCGATGGCTGGTCTGTTTCTCGGTGGAGCGCTGATTGCACTGAATATCTTCGGTCTTGGATGGAGGGCCATCTTTCTGATCAACCTTCCGGTGATCGCGATCGCCGCGCCCTCCGCCTCTATCATGTTGCGCGAAACCCGATCGGAGCACCCAAGCAAACTGGATCTGGGCGGTGCATTGCTGATTGCGCTGGCGCTTTTTGCACTGATCGCGCCGCTGATCGAGGGCCGGGAGCAGGGGTGGCCGATCTGGTTGCTTCTGATGCTTGCCGTTTCCCCGCTGCTTTTTCTGCTATTCTGGCGCCATGAGCGAAACCTGGAGGCGGCGGGAGGAGATCCCATCCTTGCACCGAGCCTGCTTGAAGTTCCGGGATTGAAGCGCGGGCTGATAGCTGCCCTATTTTTCTATTCGCTCGCAGCATTCTGGCTGGTATTCTCGGTATACGAGCAGAGCGGCCTTGGTCGCACACCTTTCGAGGCCGGGCTGGCGATCCTTCCCGCAGCAGTCGGTTTTGTCCTTGGCCCTTTCGCAAGCGAGCGCATCCTCATCGTCTTCGGAAGATATTCCGCTGCCGTTGGCATGGGGCTGCAAGCTGGCGGCTTGTTTGCAACAGCGGCCCTGATCTCAAGTGATCATGCGCAATTCCTCTTTCCTGCGCTCTTTCTCATCGGGATCGGGCAGGGGATCGCGCTTCCAAACCTTTTGAAAAGTGTCGTGCAACGGGTCGGCAGAACAGAGTCCGGATTGGCCTCCGGCCTCGTCAACTCGATGCTTCAGATTGGCGGTGCATTCGCGGCGGCAGTCGTCGGCGGGTTGTTCTTCTCGATTTTGGGGTCTGCAACGGACGTCGATTCCATCGGCCGGGCGTACAGCGTCGCAGCAATCGCGATAGCAATCTGTCTTCTCGTCGCCGGATGGTTTTCCGCCGGCCTTTCATCGAACAAAGCGGTCCGGCGATGAACACGAATATTGCTGGGTTTAATCATTGGCTCGTCCGCTGACGGCGTGACCATTCATACAGTCTCGGTCGGTCACCGGCAGACCATCATTTCTCTACAAAGCGAAACGGAAACTTTGAGGTACCACGCCATGATTCATATTCATTCGCGCTGCAAAAATGGGAGACAATCAAGGAATATACACGCCTTGGAAATAGCGGCCTCTGTCGTTGGGTCTTCCTGACGACATGGTGTTGGTGCCGAGCTTGGCGGCAGGAGCGGGCCTGATTTCTGGTCAAGCGCCGGTTTGGCGGCAACAGACGAAACACGTGAATATGGAAAA
Organism: Rhizobium sp. NLR10b; assembly: GCF_019685435.1. NCBI lineage: Bacteria > Pseudomonadati > Pseudomonadota > Alphaproteobacteria > Hyphomicrobiales > Rhizobiaceae > Rhizobium > Rhizobium sp. NLR10b. The sequence goes on from NZ_JABDWV010000009.1 coordinate 45,877, forward strand.
AGCCTATGAAGACGATCGGCATACTTGGTGGAATGTCCGTGGCCTCGACCCAGATTTATTATCGTGAACTTTGCAGGCTTACGCGTGAGAGGCTCGGCGGACTGCATTCGCCGGAGCTTCTCATACGATCTGTTGACTTCGAAAAGATCGAAAAGCTACAGGCATCCTCCGATTGGGATGCGGCGGCAAATATCCTGAATGAAAAAGCCATTGCTCTGGAGCGCGGAGGTGCCGACCTCCTCATCATGGCGACGAATACCATGCACAAGGTGGCGGACAAGATCTTGGGCGGGGTGTCGATACCGTTCGTACACATCGCGGACGCAACTGCGACAGCTATCCTTGACAGCGGTTTTCGCAGGCCGGGGCTGATGGCGACCGCCTTCACGATGGAACAGAACTTCTATACCGATCGCCTGACCGCTCGAGGGCTGTCGCCAACAATTCCTGAGGCCGACGATCGAGCGGAAACCCATCGCATCATCTATGACGAGCTGTGCCGCGATGTTGTTCGCGAGGAAAGTCGCTCGACGTATGAACTGATTGCGCAGCGACTGATCGATCGAGGCTGCGACTGTCTTATCCTTGGGTGCACGGAGGTAGGGATGCTGCTGAACCAGGATAATGTGGGCGTCCGCGTCTTCGATACAACCCTGGTTCATTGCGAAGCCGCCCTTCGAGCTGCTTTGCAATGACGTGCCGCCCATTTTGACTATTCGACCGGCTTGCGAAAGAGTCCCGGGCAATGGTCAGACCTGTTCTCCAAGGTGCTGCTGGACCCACTTCACCTCTTCCGATGCGGTACGCCCGAAATGCCGTTTGAAATCGCGACTGAAATGCGCCGGGCTGACATAGCCAACTGAAGCTGCCACCTCCGCGATCGTCCCGCTCTGGCGGGCGATCAAAAGTCTCGCCTCATGCAGGCGCATCGCCTTCACGTATTGCATCGGACTTGAGCCTGTCAGGTTCTTGAAATGAACGTGGTAGGAAGGAACGCTCATGCCCACCTCTCTGGCCAGATCCGCGACGGCAACTTCGCCGGCGTAGTTCTGCCGCAGCCACGCCACGCTCTCAACCAGTTTTCCGGACGTCCCTTTTCGCTGTAGAGCCGCGATGACCGCGCCGCCTTGGGGGCCGACCATGACCCGGTACTGCAGTTCACGCAGGATGGAGTCTCCAAGCACGGCGACCTCGACCGGGCTGCCGAGAGCCCTCAGCAAGCGCAGCAGGACGTCTTCGATACCGCTATCCATTCTGCTCGAGAGGAGCCCTCTCGGCTTGGCGTCTGCGGGACCGGCAAGTTTTTCGACCTGCATGGCGATCTCAGCCGCCAACTGCATATCGAACTCCAGATAGACCGCTAGCAGTGGCCGCTGTGGACTGGCCTTGGACGTCATCCGGAATGGGACCGGCACCGAGACGGCAAGATAATGGTCCTCGTCGTAGAGGTAGACTTCCCCTTCGAGAATACCCTGCTTGCTCCCCTGCAATACGAACACGGCCCCAGGCTTGTAGAGGACTGGAATGTCGTTCAGCACCGCCTCGGTGCGCAGGATACGGACAGAACTGACCGCAGTTTGATTGTACCCGATACGCGGGGCAAGTTGTCCGGCCAGTGCGACGAGTCCTTCATGTGTGGAATGCCGTTTTGTGCCATTCATAGGATTTGACAACAATCTCAGAGAGTTCGCAATCGATCTACCTGTCCCTTGATATTATCTGGCACGTGCACGATTGATCAAGGAGTTTCGAAAATGTCGGGCAAGACCTTCTTCATTACAGGAGCGAATTCGGGCATCGGGCTGGCCATCGCCACTGCCGCCATCGAAGCCGGCCACACGGTCATCGGGACCGTCCGCTCCGAGGCCTCGCGTGAAGTGTTGTCAACCACGCTCCCCGCACTTCACCCGGTCCTTTGCGACGTCACCAATTTCGACCGCATCCCGGACGTGATTCAGCAAGCGGAGGAAGAACACGGCCCAGTCGATGTGCTGATCAACAATGCAGGATACGGGCACGAGGGCGTACTCGAGGAATCGCCGATCGATGAGATGCGCCGCCAGTTCGACGTGAACGTGTTTGGCGCCGTCGCGGTGGCCAAGGCTTTTCTTCCGAGGTTCCGTGAGCGCCGCCGCGGCTTTATCGTCAACGTCACGTCGATGGGCGGCATGATCACCATGCCCGGCATCGCTTACTATTGCGGCAGCAAGTTCGCGCTTCAGGGTATTTCCGAGGTCATGCGTTCGGAAATGGCGCCGTTCGGCATTCATGTGACAACCCTTTGCCCGGGCTCATTTCGGACAGATTGGGCGGGGCGTTCCATGATCCGCACAAAGAGGTCTATTGCGGATTACGACAGCCTGTTTGATCCGATCCGCGAGGCCCGACAGGCCGTGAGCGGCAAGCAGCTCGGTGATCCGCAAAAGCTGGCTGCTGCCGTTCTGAGACTCGTCGGTTCTGACAATCCTCCACCGCAACTTCTCCTTGGCAGCGATGCCCTCCGCCACGTCACAGCGCGGATCGATCGTTTGCAGGAGGAGATCGAAGCGTGGAAAGCCGTCACAGTTTCGACAGACGGATGACGGCAGAATGTTGAACTTTTTCCATTGACGTTCTGCCTACTAGAAGGTAGACAGTTCGCATGAGCAATCTTTCGACCACCTCCGACGATATCCTGGCCACCGCCCGAAACCTCATCATGAGCGGCGGCTACAATGGCTTCAGCTACGCCGATATCTCGGAGGTCGTCGGCATCCGCAAGGCCAGCATCCACCATCACTTCCCCAGCAAGGTCGACCTGGTGCGTGAGCTGGTCAAGCGTTATCGGGAAGATGGCCAGGCGAGCGTGGCGGCCCTTGAACAGAACGTTCCAGACGCATTGGACATCCTTAAAATCTATGCGAACCACTGGGCGAAATGCATCGAGGATGCGAGCAGACCTTATTGTGTTTGCGCCCTGCTTGCCAGTGAACTGCCATCCCTTCCACCGGAAGTCGCAACAGAGGTTACGGCATTCTTTCGCTTTATCTCCTCGTGGCTGACGTCGGTCATGGAGCGTGGCTCCAGGGAAGGCTCCCTGGACCTCACCAGTGAGCCTCACGTCGAAGCCGAAGCATTTCTGGCGACGGTATACGGCGCAATGCTCTCTGCGAGAGCCTACGGGAAGCCGGAGGTATTCAGCACAATACTGACGCCCGCGCTGGACCGAATGACCCCAACCGTTTCTCACTAATCCTGCGTGGCCAGGCTACTCAGGCAAATCGCGCCCTCAAAACTACCAACTAGTAGGAAGAATCGAATGAAGAACGTGTTCCCCGCCTTGGCCCTTGGGCTGACCAGCATTTTTTCTGTGACAACCCTTGCGGCACCCGTCTATGCCGAAGATCAGAAAGCCGCGCCGATCCATGTCCGCGGCAGCATCGTCACCTATGCGGGATCCACGCTCAAGGTGAAAACGCGCGAAGGCGAGACCGTCGATGTCGCCCTGGCCGACGACTGGAAAGTGGCAAGCGTCGCAGATGCCAAAGTCGCCGACATCAAGCCGGGTGATTTTGTCGGCATCGCATCCTTGCCAAAGGCCAGCGGTGGCGATGGCGCGCTCGAAGTCCTGATCTTCCCGCCGGCGATGAAGGGTCTTGGCGAAGGCAGCTACGGTTGGGATCTGAAGCCCGACAGCAGCATGACCAATGCGACGGTCGCCGATGCCGTCAAAGGCGTCGATGGTCGGACCGTCACCGTCACCTATCACGGCAAGGAAAAGAAGATCGCCATTCCGGATGGGACACCTGTCGTGACCATTGCTGCTGCAACCAAGGATGATCTCGTTCCCGGCGCCGTGGTCTTCATCACCGCCGAGAAATCTGCAGCCGGCCCCATCGCTCATCAGGTTGTGGTCGGCAAGAATGGCGTGGTTCCCCCCATGTAAAGCCACGTCGTCACTGGCCGGAGCAGCCGCCCCAATGCATCGGCCAGCGACTACAGATCGATGCTGCTTGATCTGCAGCCGTGAGATGTCACAGACGAAAGACGCTGAGATGAGCGAAGACGCCTCCAATGACAATGTTCAATATCCTCGGACGATCTTCATCCGCCGCCACTCCGTTGTGACCCGGCTTACGCACTGGCTGAACGTTCTCTGCCTGAGCTTCCTTCTCTTGAGCGGACTGCAGATCTTCAATGCCCACCCCGAGCTCTACTGGGGTCATTACGGCGCGAACGGCGATCCCGCGGTGCTGACAATCGGCTCCAATGATGAAGGCGGCATGCCAAACGGGTTCGTGCGTGTCGCGGGGCTACAGATTCCCACGACCGGCGTCCTCGGCGTTTCCAATGTTGATGGGGAGCCGACCGCGCGAGCTTTCCCGTCCTGGGCAACAATCCCATCCTTCCAGGATCTCGCGTCGGGACGTCGCTGGCACTTCTTCTTTGCCTGGCTGTTCGTCATCAACGGTATTCTCTACCTAAGCTTCAGCTTGCTGAACGGACATTTCAGGCGAGACCTGGCGCCGAAGGCCCGTCAACTCTCGCCGCGCCATCTCGCCCGGGAGGTTCTGGACCATGTCCGTCTTCGCTTCCCCGAAGGGGAGGAGGCCAAACATTACAATGCGCTTCAAAAGCTCACTTATCTAGCTGTCATTGTCATTCTGCTGCCGCTGATGGTCCTCACGGGTCTGACCATGTCGCCCGGGATCGACGCCGCAATTCCCGCTCTGGTCGATATCTTCGGCGGGCGCCAGTCCGCGCGCACGATCCACTTCATCACAGCATCAGCACTTGTCATCTTCGTTATCGTCCATGTGGCGATGGTCGTGCTTTCCGGGACCTGGAACAACATCCGCTCGATGATCACCGGACGCTATGCGATCGAGGAAAAAGGCCCTAAGTCATGAGTAAGCTTCTCACCCGACGCCGCTTTCTGATTGGCGGCACACTTGGCGCCAGCGCGCTGACCCTTTCAGGATGTGACCTGCTTGAGCAGAACGCAGACGTCGCCAACGTCCTTCGTTCAGCCGAGCACCTTACCATGACGGTGCAGAGACTGCTTCAGGGGCGCGATGCCCTGGCGCGCGAGTTTGATGAAAAGGACATTTCCCCGTCGTTCCGGGTGAATGGAACGAGTGCTCCCGACAGCGATGAATACGTTGAACTGGCGGACGGCAAATTTGCAGCCTGGCGGTTGAAGATCGACGGTCTTGTCGATCGGCCTGGAGAGTTTTCGCTCGCCGATCTCAAGGCGCTTCCGGCCCGCACGCAGATCACCCGCCATGACTGTGTGGAGGGCTGGAGCGCCATCGGCAAATGGACGGGCGTTCCGCTTGCCAGCCTGCTGCGTCTGACCGGGCTCAAGCCAACGGCGCGTTATGTCGTGCTACATTGTGCCGACGAGCTCGAAAAGACGCTCGACGGGAGTGGCCGCTACTACGAGAGCATCGATCTCATCGATGCGGTTCATCCTCAAACCATCCTCGCTTACCAGATGAACGGCCAGGACCTCAGCGTCGGCCACGGCGCTCCCTTGCGCCTCAGGGTCGAACGGCAGCTCGGTTACAAACAGGTAAAATACATCATGCGCATCGAACTGGTCGACAGCTTCGCCGGTCTGTGGGGCGGAAAGGGCGGTTATTGGGAAGACCGCGGGTACGAGTGGTACGCCGGCATCTAATGCGATCAAGGTGAACCGCAGGGTGACAGTTCATGAGCAGACGCGAAGTTCAGAAAGTCGTGCCGATTTCAGCGACCGCTTCTTCATGACAGGTCGAGATCAGCCAAACCAAATGCGAAACACGGGTTGCGCTGCAACGCTTCATCATGCCGTTGAGTTAACCGGGTTCTTCCTCACTTTGTGTGGAGCGGTGGCAGACTAATCCCGCAGTTACAGAGATGGCAGAAATGCGCGCCAAAAGGAGACATGTGCTGACACAGGTTTCGTCCTACAGTTTGCTGACCGCCTCGACGACATCACCCAGCGTGAACGGCTTTTGGAGCCTGGCGACATCAGCCAGTTCATCGGGGATCACATCCGGATTGTACCCCGTCAGGAAAACGAATGGCGTCCCGCGCTCAAGAAGTTTATGTGCGATCTCGAACCGCGGGCCACCTCCGCCAAGATTCAAGTCGAGCACAACTGCAGTTGGCGTCTCTTCATCGAGAAACCGCAGCGCGTCCTCCTCGGTCGGGCACGGGCCAAAGACCTCCGCACCGGCTCCTCGCAATGCTGCCGCCGTGTCAGATGCGATGTAATAGTCGTCCTCGACCACGAGAACGGTCTTTCCAGTGAGGTCCGGCGCTCCGGTCATGTCGAGAGTTCCTCCGTATAGTCGCGTTGGCGCCGGGGCGTCAGTCTCCAGTATGCTTTCAGCTTCTCTGAGCGGAAACTCAATGTGGCAGTGAGCACCGCTTGGCTCAATCGACATTTTGCCTGTGCCACGAAGTTCGTAGGGTATTTTCGCCTCGATCAATTCGGAGCCGAAACCGCGGCGGGTCGGTGGCGGCCGCGATGGCGCGCCTTCCTCCACCCAGTCGATGGCGAGCCACGGCTTTTCCCGCTTCTCGAAGGGTGTCCACGTGACCGATACCTTGCCGCCATGGACCGACAAGGCGCCGTATTTCCAAGCATTGGTGGAAAGTTCGTGGAACGCCAAGGTCAAGACTTCGACGGCCTTGGGGGAGAGCATAAGATCGGGGCCGGTCAGTTCATACTGGTTTTCGGAATGCGCCTGCGCTCCGATTTCGCTCTCGAGGATACCGCGCAGCGATCCGCCGGCATTGGCTTGACACGTGAGCAATGTCTGAACCCGGGCCAAAGCCAACAGCCGACCAGCGAGCGACGTCTGGTAGCCCTGGACGTCGACAGCGCCGTCGGCAGACCGCACCACGGTGGATCGAATCATCGCCATGATGTTTCTGACGCGATGCTGCAGTTCGGCAAGCAGCACGCCCTGGTGCTGGACGGCCATCTTCGTCTCGGTGACGTCCTCAGCGATGCCGCCAACGCGCTCCACGTTGCGCTTCTCGTCATAGAGCGGGAAGCCTGTGTCCCTGATCCAACGGAATGAACCATCGTTCCGCCGGATGCGGAATTCATCGACGGCCGGCTCGCCGTGGCGCGCCTGATTGATGTGGTTCATGGCGGTCGCCCGATCCTCAGGTACGATCATCGCGGCCCACCGCCTGATGTCGCCGATGAAAGTGTCGGGTTCGGCGCCATAGATTGTCGCGATGGCCGGGCTGACGAATTCCATGTCGAGCGTCTCGGCGTCTCGGATCCACAGCGCTGCTGCGGAGGCGTTGGCGAACTGCTGAAACCGCTCTTCGCTCTCGCGCAGCGCCGCTTCGGCGCGGGCGCGCTCGACGGCCGCCCATGTTCGCTCCGCTGTTTCCTCAGTCAATTGGATCTCGTACGGCGTGAACGCATGCGGCGTGGCGTAGTTGACCCCCAGCCAGGCGACGAGTCTTCCCGCCTTTACCAACGGTACATCAAGGGACGCACCGATGCCCGCCTCGGCGAAAGCTCCTCTCTCCGCTTCGCTCAACCTTTCGTCCTGAGCCAGGTCGGGCTGGATGCGGTTATGCCCGGCGCGCAGATCCGCCAGGATGTCTGACCCGTAGTCAGCGTAGCGGAACGTCCCGGCCATGTCGGGCGCGCCATCGACGTAGTTCGGGGACACGACGAAGCTCTCGCCATCCTCAGTGTCTTCTCCATAGGCGACGCGGCTTGCGCCGAGATATCGACCAAGGACCGTTGCGGCAGCGAGCCGGATCGCTGCCGGGTCCGCCAGGGGTCGAAGCGTATCGCTGAGTTCGAGCAGGAATGCCTGCCGCTCCCCGCTTTCGCGCAGGGCGATCTCGGCGCGTTTGCGTTCGGTGATGTCATAGAAAACGCTGACCAAGCGCCTGCTTCCAGAGCCGCCGACGCGTGCTGTAGAACTATGGATCCATCGTCCGGTGGGTTGGTGCCACCTTTCAATCTGCTCGGCCTCTCCGGTTTCAACCACCCGGCCAAATGTCTCAATCCAATATGCCTCCGTTCCAGGCATGACCTCACTGGCCAACTTGCCTGCGACATCCTTCAATCCGCTCTGTTTTTCGTAGGCAGCATTTGCTTCCAGAATCTTCCAGTCTACGGGCCTGCCAAGGTCGTCATAGATCATCTCGAAAATGCAGCAGGCTTCTGTCATGGTTTCAAAAACGGCACGAAACTTAGCCTCGCTCTCCCGCAAGACTGCGTTCTCAGCCCTGCCGTCCGCGAGGAGTCGCTCTAATTCCCGTACGTCAGCCACCGCAAAGCTCCTCGAGTAGAACCTCGCCCACGAAGTCGATAAGCTGCACCGTATCACACAAGCTGGCGGTCGCTTGGCTCTTTCACTGCCAAAGCGGGACGCATTTTATCTCGTGGACGACAGGAAGCTGGACGATGCCTTTCAAGTGCTGGCGGGGAAAACATCTCGGCTGCCTTGTGACCCCTCAGCTTCCCTAGAGGACGGAACGGCCCTCCACGCCGCCAAGACGTCGGCCGCCCTCGAAAAGAAACAGAGGATTATTGACTCCATCGCGCGCGTGAACATAATAAGAACATCGGGCGAGGCGGCCGCCAATCTGAAAACTAAAGTATGGAGCACGGATATGCGCGAGCAGCCGATCGGCGAAGCCATTGTTGATGATGAGATTGCCGAGGTGCTTGCCTATCACAAAGGCGATGCGCAAGCGGCGATAGGAACGCTCCTGGCAGACATCCGTTACCTTCGCTGGCAGCTAGTGCTGACCGAAGGCGCGATGGGCCGAGGCATCACGCGCGGGTGGCGGCCGAGATACGGCCGAGACTGACAATGCCGGAAATGAACTATTCCAAGAAGTTGCGCGGGTGGACCCTGCGCGACGCGGCTGACGCTAATCAATTGCTCGAGGTGACGTGCCAGCTTTGTCGAAGGACTTACCGGTTTTTTCCGCGAGATCTGTTGAAGCTGACGAAGGACGTGAGCCTCGATCGCGTGGCGGGCCGGTTCCGTTGTCAGCTCTGCGACCGAAGGGAATACATGAACCTGAAGGTCGTCCAGATTTGGGGGTCTGAAATCGGCAAGCTTCCAGTGCGCCGACTGGTCAAAGTGACGTCGGTCAAAAAGCCAATTTGGGAAGACGGAGTTTTGTAGGATGGCGTCGCGTCGAGATAAGCCAGGCGGCGAACACCGCTATTCTGTTCGAGATCGAGGCAAGGTCATCACCTCGGCGCTCGTACTGGACAGCAGATCGAAGAGCTATAGCGCGTCGATCGAGTAGGATAGCTATCTTGTCTTTTGCTTCGGCAGCCGCGAAGCTGCGGAGCAATTCCGGGATTGTTGGAACGGCCAGTTCATCGACGCGAACGAAGTGGACAACAATGGCGTATGGACGCCGAGGGAGGGAGATGTGTGCAATTTATACCGGATGGACGCGAAGGATTGGGTGAATAAGTGGACCCAAGACGTCGAGAGTCTGGTCAACTTGATGCCGGCCTACCAGATGAACCCGGACCAGATGGGCCCGATCGTCCGCAACACAGCAGATGGCCGCAAGCAGCTTGTCCATGCGAGGTGGGGTCTTCCCTCGCCATTTTTCGTAATAAAGCAGGCGGCCGAGGCTCGGGCAGAGAAGTTGCGCCAGAAGGGCAAGCCCGTCGACATGGACATGCTCATCCGTATGGAGCCCGACAAGGGCGTTACCAACATCCGGAACCTGAATGTTCCCCACTGGAAGAAATGGTTCGGTGTCCAGAGCCGTTGCATAGTGCCGGTGACCAGCTTTGCCGAACCCGACCCCGCCAGCAAACAGGACGGGGGAAGCACCCCGAACGCTTGGTTCGCTCGTGACGAAGGCAAGCCGCTGATGTTTTTCGCGGGCGTCCACGTTCCGCAGTGGCAAAGCGTCCGCAAAGTCAAGGACGGATTGACGACCGACGACCTTTACGCGTTCCTCACAACCGAGCCGAACGATGTTGTACGGCCAATCCATCAAAGGGCGATGCCTGTGCTGCTGCTGACACAAGAAGAAGTCGACGTGTGGATGCGCGCCCCGTGGGAAGAGGCAAAGGCGCTCGCCCGCCCGCTGCCGAACGACGCAATCAGGGTGATCTCGCGCGAGGCCTACGGTTCGACCATCGTCAGCAACGCCGGGGAGCCGGTGCAAACGAGTTTGCTATGATCACTATTCGTGGAGAAGGGCATAAGGGCATTCAGCAGCGCCGGGCGCTAACTGACCATCGAGCACTATTGCAGTGTCGCCGGCTGCGCGAAGTGGGAAAGCTTCGGCTTTTCCCAATCGAGGACGGTCGAAACGCGCTGTCATTTCTGTCAATCGGAGCTAGAGCTTTTCCGGGTTAGATTGAAGCATTCTGCCGGAGCAGGTTTTCGTCAGGGCGAAGGCGATTGGCGACGGGCATACCCCAGGTACGTCCGAGCCGATCGCCTTTGATCCTGGCTAGAGATGCCCGGCCCACCGGCCGCACCGCTTCGCCGTGTGCGAAGCGACAAGTGCGTCCGGCGATTCCAAGGTCTTGCAGATTTGCCAGGCAAATCTGCGGGAGGGTTGGCTGAAACGGGCCGGCTGATCGACCGGCCGGCTTGGCCGTAGAACTGGGCTACGACGCGCGCCGGCCGGTCGACCATCCGACTCCGTTTGAGCCAACAGAATGCTTCAATCTAACCCGGAAAAGCTCTAGTTCGTTGATTCCAGAAAGCTGTCGCTTATCACAACAGAGCGATGCCAGCTTCGCGCTACCGGCGCTGTTTGTGGCCCGACAGCCCCCGCGGCGAGGCAGGTTTTCCCCTTATGGGGCTTATGCCGCACTTGGCCTTGGCAGCTTGCCACGCGCGTTGGAAGAAACGAATTTCCGTGGCGATGGTTTCGCGGAACGGATCGGTTTGGTTGAAGTAGTCGCGGTCCAGACCGAGCTTTGCACCGTCTGCATCGCCCTCGTAATAGGTGCCGAACAAATGATCCCAGATCGGGAAATAATTGGCGAAATTCTTGTCGTGATGTTCCGGCACTCGGGAGTGATGGATGAAGTGGTCGCGTGGTGACTGGATCACGTATTTGCCAAACCAGCCATGCCAGGGAATGGCACTGTGCTTGACCAGACCAATGGCGCCAAAGGTGATGGTCACGAAGGCGAATTCGGCCGTTGGCAGGCCGATAAGCAGCGCCGGAACGACCATAATGGCCATGTTTATGGCCTTCTCCAGCGGATGCTCCCGCGACGAAGTCAGCGCGTTGAACTCTTCGGCTGCGTGGTGAAATTCGTGCAGCCGCCATAGTACGGGCAGCCGGTGCATCAACCGATGCTGCCAATAGCTCAAGAAGTCTGACAGCACTAGGAACAAGAGAACATGTGCCAAGCCAGGCAGCCTCCGGGCAAGGCCCAGGTGGGGGGCATCCTGAGCCGCGTGGGTGATGGCATAGGAAAGACCAAATGATGCGAGGGCCGCGAATAGCGTAATCATTCCCGTCGCCTGAAGGACGAAATAGACGATGTCGGTGATTGTGGATTTGCTGCGTTCGAAGAAAACCCGACGGAACCCGGAATTGCCGAACCCCACATAGGTGAGTTCCACCGCGAAGACCGTCAGAACCAGGCCAATGGAAATGGCGAAACTGAGCGCCATTGCCTTACCATTCAGATAATAAGTGTTGTAAAAAAAGCTTCCAAGCTTGTGCAGGCAGTATTCGACCAGCACCATGGCACTGCTCCAAACACGAACCCTTACAGCTTGGTCCTGACGATGCGCTTTTGCCACATTGCTCAAAGGACGATCGGGGCGTCCTTTTGATGTATTACCGGCGGTGGAAGTGCAGTGCCGGGAGGCATGCAGGAGGGTCGAGGAGCACTCCGAAAAACTTCTGGAATTACATGGTCGGCCGACAGGCTCATGAAAAGAACTTAGGACGGGAACAATAATAGGCAGCGCCGTCGTAGGACCTTAGGCCGTGGTGAGATTTGTTCCACAGCAGCCTCTCGACACTTCGATGTGCGGCCCAGCGCAACCCATAACTGGCCCCGCCCTACCGAAGGCGGGGTTTTTTGGCATTGGAGTTTTGGCCGAAATGGTCCATTGATCCGGCATCGACTTTCCAGGAGGTTGGATGAGCGACAGCGGCAAGCCGGCGCTGACCAATTCGCCCCAGATGGCGACCACATGGAATGAATTGAGGAAACGGAGCTCCTCGAGATGATTGCTGGGCTGATCATCTGCGCCTCTCTGACGGCGGTCGACTGCGACACCGTGAAATGGGATGGGCAGAACATGAGACTGCTGGGGAAGGAGTTCCGTTCGTCTCCGGCATCGAGAGGCCGGAGATCGGGAGCCATGCCGAATGCATGAAGGAATGGAAGCTGGCCCTGATCGCCAAGGGCAGGTTAAAAGAGCTTTTGGCTGAAAAGGGTCTGAGGGTGGTGTTCAGCGGCTCGGTCGACAAGACGCCATCGCATCGGCCGCTCATCAACATCTACCGTACGAATGGTGAAGAAATCGGCAAGAAGCTGCTTCGGAAGGTTTCGCCAGGACGTGGAGCCCGAAGCAGCGAAATGATTGGTGCGACTGACGTCGGCTGCTGATTTGACGCCCGCCAAAAGGATGAGCCTCGGGAACCTTCATCGCGGCCCTACGTTAGTCCTGAGCGTGCGCTAGGCGCCCTCAACCGCCTTGCCATGCACGCTCACTGGCCCCGCGAGCCGCGCGGGGCTTTTTTTAAACGCGGGGTTCATCAGTTAATCTTGAGCCAATGCCGCAGCCAGGCTACAGCCCCGTCGCTCATCCACACAAGACAAATCCGAATCTGCATCGCCGTCAGTTAGATCACGGAACCGCCACCTCGCCGGAGCGTTTCTTGCTCACATCGGACCCTGCCAGATCCCGCTGGCACTCCCGAACTGGAGGTATTCATGAAAACGCTGATCGTCTCCATGGGCCTGTTGGCTGCGACTGTCTTTTCGGCTTTTGCAGCGGAACCGGCCAAAATGGTCGACACGAAGATGGGTAAGATCCTGGCAAACGCCAAAGGTATGACACTCTATACGTTCGACAAAGACGCCATGGGCAAATCAAACTGCGACGAGGCCTGCTTGAAGAAATGGCCGGCCTTCCACGCCGCCGCCAAGGCCAAGGCCGAAGGCGAATGGTCACTTGTCAAGGCGGCCGACGGCAAGGAGATGTGGGCTTACCAAGGAAAGCCGCTTTACACCTTCGCCGGAGACAAGAAGCCTGGCGATATGACCGGCGATGGCGTCGGCGGAGTTTGGCATGTCGCCAAGTAGTCCGGCGTACTGGAACCTTCAGGGCCGCTCAGCCCAAGCAGGTCCAGATAAGCCTTTTGGATAGATATTCGCCATGCTCTAGCGCGGCTACAATCCTCGCGCGAATGACGGGGATGCGGCATGCGTCAGGAGTATCGCGTTCCGCAGAAGAAATCGGTGCTGTTCAGGGCGCCGGGTTTGGTCATCGGCGCGGTCGCGTTTGGTGCAGCCGGCGGCTGGACCGCAAGCGACATGCTGGCCTCCTGGGGCGCTTCTGGCGGCTCCGGTCTATCGTGCAGGATCAAGGGCAACATCTCCATCGAGACTGGCGAGCGCATCTTCCATGTGCCGGGGCAGCGATACGACGAGCAGACGAAGATCAGCCCCACGTATGGAGAACGATGGTTCTGCTCGGAATTTAAGCTTGGGCCGCCGGCTGGCGGAAAGCGAAATCGTAATGAGCGGAGATGGCCTGAATTGGAAAGGCCGCTTGCGTGGCGACCCTGTCGGTCACCTGCCGGCGCTCGGCATTCATGGCCGATATCACTGGTCAATGATGAGATGTGGACGTCGGCGCGTTGACCTGCAGCGAATGACTGCTATCAAACTTCATGATCAGCAGCGTGACCAGCTCCTCGCGCGTCTTATGTCCTTCATTAAATAGGTCGACTGCCGAGCTGCAAAGAAGCTGCATTGATTGTTCCGTCGGCGCGGCGTGATTGTGCCGGAACCAAGTACGAACAGCATCCGAAATCACGTTCACGTCTTCCAGCTGAAGTAAGAGATTGAAGTCCGCCATATCATCCTCCCTAAGCGTCGCAACAGTTCGCTCGGAGCGCGATAAGAAAACCGTAGTGCATCAGCCTTCTAAGACCAACCGTCAGTGCGGTTTCGCACATTTATGCATTCGACCCTAAGTCAAAGTGATAAAGTCGTACTTATTGCAGTAAAGAAAACATCGTTGAGAATAGTTGTGCAGCGCCTAGGTGCGCAAAGCCAAAAAAAACCCCAATCTGCTAATCCCCGCTGAGCTGCGGGGCTTTTTTGCGTCATGCTTGAACAGCACTACAAAACCATGGCGCCCAATGCCCGACTTAAGTCCGTCTTTTTCTTGGTAAGAGTCGAGCTAGATTTTATTCATCCTTGTCAAGAGGACGCCAGGGAGGTTTAGCAATGTTGCTGTATCCAGTCAGAACCTCCCTGGCGAGACAAATAACGCCTTCTTCAAGTGCTCAATGAGAAGATGAAGCTGCGTTCTACTATGTCCAACACCGTATCGGAACATAGCCAGTCCCCTCTTTCGTTGAAGCAACAGGAAAGCACGGGTGTTCCTCCTGTGCGATCCGTGTTGTCAAGACTTGCCCCGTTACGGCGGGGCTTTTTTGTCGGCATCCTACCGGAGCCGCTCTACGCCCGATCATCTCGCCGCTGATTGAGGAAGCGATCGACAAGCTGATCGATCTTGACGAGACTGCCCGAGCCCATTTCCAGGAGAATTCGAAAGAAATCGCCGAGTGATGTTCAGTCGAGCTCATCCTCGGATCGTATCAAGGTGAGGGGTTCTAACACCCGCGGCCTTATGGCGCCGCCCACCTCCCTCCGTGCACTTCGGCTCCGCAAACTTCGTTGTTCGCGGAGCCGCCCCATCGCCGTCGATCCTGCTGAACTACTTCCAAACGAGAGCCTCACGCGACTTCGCCATGCTGACGTAGCGATAGTAGACCGTCGCGGGCACCACCAATTTGGTGCCAGTCGTGCAACACAGGTAGTTGCCGAAAAGAAAGTAATTTAGCTTATCGCATGAAAAACAGGTAACGCCGTGATAGTCCACGACCTGCTTCCCATCCAGAAACATCATGAAGCGTCCGTCGCCTTCCCTGGTCCATCGAACAAGGAGTTCGAAACGGTGCCAAGCGCCCGCCAGTTCGCTGATGGGCGCGACGCGCATGTCAAAAAGGTCAATACAGTCACCGCCGAACTGGGTCATCTGCTTCCCGCTTGGCTTTTCCATACTCCATGAAAGGAATTGGTCGTTGCTATGGGGATTGGTGGTCAGGGCCACGAGTTGGCATTGGTCCTGATCCTTGAATTCGACGAATATCTCGTGACCTCTGACCTGCTTCGAACCAATCGGAAAGTCGGGCACGAAATACATGTCCCAACCATACCATGCCTCCTTGGGTTGCTTGGCCTTGCGTCCCTGCTGAACCGTCGCGCGAGCCGACTGTTGCTCGCAGTCGTCCCGTACGCACGGACCTGGGTTGATCGAAAATTTGAACACCTTGGCCGCGTTGTACTGATCCAGCGGGTCTTTCACCATTGTAAAGCCGCCCGGCTGATTGCGCTCCGTCGTAACTCTAAACGGGTGGGTGAAGCCAGGAAGTTTAAATGTCCTTTCCGCACCGAATGAAAGATTTGCTGAAAGAACTGGCAGAAGTACTGCTACCAGGATTTTGCGGAGGAAGTTCAATATCCCAATATTCTTGAACCCTGAGCTTGACCGATTAGCTCTCGGCGGCATCGCCAGCCTCCCTCATTGTCTCGGCATCGCCTGTTACGCGTTCAATACTGCATAAGGGGGCTGCCGATGTGCTACGGCTCAAGTCGGTGCCAACAGGTTCCCGCCGGTCGGCACATTGGGGTCTGCCCAGCGACGGATGGTGCCGGTGCCCAAATCAGCACCGTAAAGCCAGCCGTCCGGTCCCTTCGCGATGTCTACCAGGTAGGGGACGCCGGTGTCGAAGACCTGTACGTTCGTGATCTGCCTGCTTGCGTTCATTGTTGCGGTGTACACATTTCCATTGACAAGATCCGCAAACATCAGGGTATCGTTGTTGTAGAAATCCCCGACCGTGATCGCGGAGGCGCCGTCAGGCGCGCCGTGGCTTCTCGATAGCAGCGGAAAAACAGCAGCCTGATCGGAAGGACTGTTTCGGTTCCCATTGTTGTAGAAGCTGATCGCCTGAGGGAGATCCTGGTAGCCGCCCGTTCGGCCGGGACCTTCCAGATACGGCCAACCGAAATTCGATCCGGCGGGACCGGTATTTATTTCCTCCCAACTGTTCCAGCCGACATCTCCGAGCACGGGCAGGTTGGTCACCGGATCGAAGGTGAAGCGATAGGCGTTGCGCACGCCGGAATAGAAGACCTTGGACTGATTGCTGTTGGGATCTGCGGGGTCATAGAAGGGGTTCCCCGGAACGCCCGCGCCGGTCATCGGATCTATCCTCAGGACTTTGCCGGACAGATTGTGAACGTCTTGAGCGCGAACCGTGCGAGGGTCCATGAAATTGTAAGACGTGCCGTCTCCGTTGCTGAAGTACAGCATGCCGTCAGGCCCGAAATGGAGAGCTCCATTGGAATGGGAGTCACTGTCCGTCGCCAGATAGTCCCGAATATTCTGGTTCTGGATTCCGGCGCGATCTGGATCGTTGTCCTGCGTTCCCACCTCGATCTGGCTTGCAGGGGCGGTAATGGTGGTGCCGTTAACGATGCCCGATGGCGGTATGTTCACAGCGCCGGTACTGTCGAGATCCGGACGGCTGGTGTATGCCCAGGTGCTATTGGTACCGGCCAGCACGACCATGCTGGCCGGATCGGCGATCATCGTGTTGGGGTTGACCGTAAGCCGAACGAGACGCGAAGGACGGTTCCCTTTGGTATCAGGTCCCGCCAGGCCGGTTCCATTCGCAGTTTCCGGCGGGTCGTAAGTGTAGAGCAGATAGACGTATGGATTTGCCGCGAAGTTCGGATGAATTGCCAGCCCCAGCATCCCCCGATCTCCGGGCGTATAGTTGACCTGGCTGGACAAATCGACAAGCGGCGTCGATCTCAACGTGCCGTTGTCCACCACCCGCACAACGCCATTCTGTTGCGCGACAACCATATAGCGGCCATCGGGCGTCCAATCCAGGGTCGTTGGCTCGGTCAAGCCGGACACCACGGTCTGGCGGACCAGATTGCCGAGGTTGCTGTCGTCGTCCAGGATGTTGACGGTCGCGGTCGTTTGGCTCCCCAGGACAGCGCCTGTCGGGTTGCTCAAGGTTACAGTGAAGCTTTCGTTGCTCTCGGCCGTCGTGTTGTTGAGCAGCGGAACAGAAATGGTCTGGATCGCCTGCCCGGCGGCAAATGTGAGCACGCCCGTTGTTGTCGTATAATCGGAGCCCGCGATCGCGCTGCCATTGCTCGTAGCATATGCAACAGTGGCCGCGGCATCGATGTTTCCACTGCGCTGAACCGTGATCGTGGCGGCGACCGCCGCCTCCGACAAGGTGATGACCGGATTGCTCACGGAGATGGTCGGTGCGGAGTCGTCGTCGACGATCGAGACCAGAACAGTCCGCGGCGCTGCCAGCGAGCCACCAGGCCCGGGATTCTGGATGCCGACGGAAAATGTCTCGGTCCCTTCGGCATCGGGGTCATTGACGATCGGGATTGCAAACGTCTTGCTGCTCTCGCCGTCCGCGAAAACAACTTGCCCGGTATTGGCTCGGCCATTGAAGGTCGGCGGCGTATAGTCCGCTCCAGCCTGTGCCGCTCCGGCTCCGCCGATCTCGTTGGTCGTGTACTCCAGTGTCAGCGGCCCGCTCGTGCTGCCTGTGCGAACGACGGTGATTGTTGCGGCGCCCGCTGTTTCACTGACGAAGATGGTGTTGTTGTCCCGCAAGGCAACGCTTGATCCAGCAGAAAACACGACATCGCGGAAGTAGTTTTCATTCTGGTAGACCAGGGTCGGAAACGTGCCGATGGTATCGTTGTAGACGCCGGCGCCGACCGGGGCGGTCAATCCGCCATTGCTGATCGGGTTGGCAAAGCCGTTCGAGGTCAGCGAATAGTAGCTGTTGGCATTGACCGAGACGACATAGGTGGTGCCCGCATTGATGACCAGCGGGCTTGCCAAAGTCTGCTGCTGCCATCCTGAGGCGGTCTCGTTGGTGAAGGTGACGCTTGCCAGTTGCTGCCCGGTAGCCGACCAGATGCGGCCGACATGCGTGCCGGTCTCGCTGGGGGCCTTGTAATAGCGGACCGCCTGGATCGAACCGGTATTGCTGCTGACGAAGCGCATCCCGACTTCCCAGTCCACTCCAGGCCCGTCGGTGAAGTTGGGTTGGGCCGGTGTCTGGGTGGTGAAGAGGCTGACGGGGCTGGAACTTACGGATGTAATCGGGGCAGTCGCCGCGCTCACGACGGTCTCGCCAGTGCCAAGCAGGTCGGTATAAGTGGCATTGACCCGCACGCGCTTGCCGACGAGACTGCTGCCCAGTGTCAGGCTTTGCCCGCCCGCGACGTCACTCCACGTCGTGCCGTTGTCGCTGCTCTGCCACAGATAGCTGACGCTTGCCGGCAGGCCATCGATGTCACTGAGGCTGGCGGTCAAGGTCTGGCCCTGGCTCGCTATGCCAGTGATCGAGATCACGCCGGGATCATTGACATTGGCGACTGCCGAGGGCGTCGCCGGGCTGGTGACATTTTCGCTGTTGCCCAGGTTGTCGATGTAACTGGCTGTTGCCCGCACGAAATTGCCGACCTGGGCCTGCTGCAGGGTCAGCGTCTTGGCAGTCGCTCCACCGATATTGCTCCAGGTGGTGCCGTTGCTGCTCTGCTGCCACTGATAGGTCACCGATCCCGGCACACCGTCCGCGTCGGTGACAGCGGCCGTCAACACCTGACCTTGCGTCGCGGTGCCGCTGATGCCAAGCACACCCGGGTGGTTGTCGGGATTCGCCGCCGCGGCAGAAAACACGACATCGCGGAAGTAGTTTTCATTCTGGTAGACCAGGGTCGGAAACGTGCCGATGGTATCGTTGTAGACGCCGGCGCCGACCGGGGCGGTCAATCCGCCATTGCTGATCGGGTTGGCGAAGCCGTTCGAGGTCAGCGAATAGTAGCTGTTGGCATTGACCGAGACGACATAGGTGGTGCCCGCATTGATGACCAGCGGGCTTGCCAAAGTCTGCTGCTGCCATCCTGAGGCGGTCTCGTTGGTGAAGGTGACGCTTGCCAGTTGCTGCCCGGTAGCCGACCAGATGCGGCCGACATGCGTGTCGGTCTCGCTGGGGGCCTTGTAATAGCGGACCGCCTGGATCGAACCGGTATTGCTGCTGACGAAGCGCATCCCGACTTCCCAGTCCACTCCAGGCCCGTCGGTGAAGTTGGGTTGGGCCGGTGTCTGGGTGGTGAAGAGGCTGACGGGGCTGGAACTTACGGATGTAATCGGGGCAGTCGCCGCGCTCACGACGGTCTCGCCAGTGCCAAGCAGGTCGGTATAAGTGGCATTGACCCGCACGCGCTTGCCGACGAGACTGCTGCCCAGTGTCAGGCTTTGCCCGCCCGCGACGTCACTCCACGTCGTGCCGTTGTCGCTGCTCTGCCACAGATAGCTGACGCTTGCCGGCAGGCCATCGATGTCACTGAGGCTGGCGGTCAAGGTCTGGCCTTGGCTCGCTATGCCAGTGATCGAGATCACGCCGGGATCATTGACATTGGCGACTGCCGAGGGCGTCGCCGGGCTGGTGACATTCTCGCTGTTGCCCAGGTTGTCGATGTAACTGGCCGTTGCCCGCACGAAATTGCCGACCTGGGCCTGCTGCAGGGTCAGCGTCTTGGCAGTCGCTCCACCGATATTGCTCCAGGTGGTGCCGTTGCTGCTCTGCTGCCACTGATAGGTCACCGATCCCGGCACACCGTCCGCGTCGGTGACAGCGGCCGTCAACACCTGACCTTGCGTCGCGGTGCCGCTGATGCCAAGCACACCCGGGTGGTTGTTGGCACTGACAATGGCTGCGGTCGGCGTGCTCGCCCGGTTGGCTTCGACACCACCCAGCTGATCGGTGTAAGTGGTCCTGACACGAACTTGCCTGCCCACCTGCGCCGCCTGGAGTGTCCAGTTCGGACCGGTGGCTCCGGCGATATCGGTCCAGGTCGTCCCGATCAACTGCTGCCAGCGATAGGTGATCGACACGTTGGCGAGCCCATCGAGGTCGGTAACGGCCGCAGTCAGGGCTTGTCCTTGAACGGGCGTACCGGTGATCGTCGCCACGCCTGCGTCGTTCAAGTTGGCGACTGCCGTCGTCGGACCGCTGGCGACCGTCTCGTTGTTGCCAAGGGCATCGGTGTACGTGGCGGTCGCTCGAACCTGCTCCCCAACCAGTGCTTGCTGCAGGCTGAGTGTTTTCGCAGTGGCGCCGGCAATGTTGCTCCACGTGCCGCCGCCATTGCTGCTTTGCTGCCATTGGTAGGCGACGATGGTCCCGGCCGGGAGCCCGTCAACATCGGTAACACCAGCCGCGATCGTCCGATTTTGAGTTGCGGCCCCGATGATGGAGACGATGCCAATGTCGTTGCCGGCAGGATTACTCGCGACGATCGGGGATGTGGCCAGGCTGGTTCGATTGTTTTCGGTTCCTCCCGACTGATCGGTATAGGTTACCTGGACGCGGACCTGCCTGCCGACCTGCGCTGCCTGAAGCGTCCACGTTGAACCGTTGGCGTTCGCGATGTTGCTCCAGGTGGTTCCGATCAGTTGCTGCCAACGATAGGTGATCGCCACGTTGGCGAGCCCATCCAGATCCGAGATCGCGGCGGCCAGGGCCTGGCCTTGTACGGGTGTACCGGTGATCGCGACTACGCCTATGTCGCTCACGTTGGCGACAGCGGTATTGGTGGTGCTGGCAACCAGTTCCTGGTTGCCCAAAGCATCGGTGTAAGCAGCGGTTGCCCGCACCCGCTTTCCGACCTGAGCCTGCTGCAAGGTCAGGGCGGCTGTGGCTGCACCTGTTATGTTGCTCCAGGTGGCACCGTTATCGCTGCTCTGCTGCCACTGATAGGTAATGACCGTCCCTGACGGTAACCCGTCAACATCGGTGACATTTGCCGCCAAAGTCTGATTCTGAGTCAGAGTCCCGCTGAGAGAAACGACGCCCTGCGCCATCACGCTACCTCCGCATCAACCTGTCAATGTTGCCTGCTAAGTCGTCGAGGCGTGGCCGCAGGAGTCCTGTGTCCCGCTTTTCCCACGCGCGCTGAACCCCACTGGGCGGACTATGCTCCGATCCTTTGGACTTTCCAATTAGCTCTTTCTTGGTAGAACTCTGTCAATCATCACACGCCTTGGATGCGCTGGAGCTCAGTTGCAGGTTGGCAAATGGATGCTGACGACGCGGCTTCTGCCGCTCCATGCGCCGATGAAGTCGAGGCTTTCGTGGCTCTGCGGCGTGGCCGGCAAGCGCCATGTCGATCCGATACGCAGGGCAGGGCGGCGCCTTTCGTTGTCGTTCGCCCAGGATCCGCGGCGCGTGATGGGCCAAGGCCATGGATTCCAGGCTCAAGGCCTGGAATGACGGAGAGCGGGGGTGCATTCCCACTCAACTCGCCGCCGGCGCAGCGTATCGCGCCGCTGGACCGGCGTCAGAGCACTTCGTTTCGGCGCGCCTTCGTTTGCTGGCGAGGCCTTCCGTCGCAGATCATTCCAATGGCGGGATATCGCGCCACGCTGAGGACTTGGCGCGGGAGATTTCCGCGTTACCTAAGCCGGCGGCATGGAGGTAGACAATGAAGATGCAGAAATTCGCGATCGCCGACGCTTCGCTGAAGCGTTCCCCGGGGCAGGAGGCAGACATTCTCGTCGGCAATCTCGTCGATGAGCGGCATGGCGGGCCGATCACCATCGGTTACGGACGCTACGCCCCTGGCCAGAGCCTGACCGAAACCATGGCGGTCGACGACGTGATGATCGTTCTGGAAGGGCGGCTTTCGATTTCGGCAGAGGCGGGAACGGTCAGCGCCGGGCCGGGCGAGATCGTCTACATGCCGAAGGGCGAGACCGTGACGATCCGCTCGCATGAGGAGGGCGCCGTCACCGCCTATGTCACCTATCCCCACTGGCGTCCGGCGCATGCGTAAGTCCCACGGCAACGAGATGCTTTTCCGCGGCCGCCTCGATTGATTTCCACGGCAGCTTGGGGTCGGGGACGGCGAAGGGGGCTGACGTAGCCTGTGCCGGTATTGGGTTGCGAATTGACCGCACGACGGATGGTTGCAAAGATGTCCACTCGTCGCAACGAGGTTTTGGCATGTCTATCGCGACCTTACCTGCACCGCCCTATTACGTCGTCTGCTTCTCGTCGCAACGAACGGAGGTCGAGGACGGCTACGGTGACGTCGGCGCTGCGATGGTGGAACTGGCAAAGCAGCAGCCCGGATTTCTGGGTTTCGAAAGCGCCCGCCGTGCTGATGGGTTCGGCATCATCAACTCTTATTGGAGGGACGAAGAAAGCATCCGGGCCTGGAAAGCGGTCGTCGATCACGTCGAAGCGCAACGCCGGGGCCGGGCAGACTGGTATACGCGTTATGAAATCCGTGTGGCGCTCGTTGAAAGAGCTTATGGATTCGAAGCCGAACCACCGCGATGATCTTCGCCCTCAGACCGGGTCTCGCCGAGAACCGGCTCCCGTTCGTGACGGGATCCAGGACCGTTTCCTTTCAGCGCTTCCACGAAACGGATGACGTCACCGACCAGGCCATCGCTGAAGATATCGTTGTGACCCGCGCGGTCATAGATCAGCATCCGCTTGGGCTCGGGTGCGATCTCGTACAGCGCCTGCCCTGAAGACAGTGGGATGCTGTCATCAAGCCGGCCGTGGAGGAACAACTTCGGTTGTCTGACCTTGCCTATGTTGAGGTCCGATCGAAACGGATCCTTGAGAAGAATTTCAGCCGGGAGGTACGGATAGCGCGCCTGCGCAACCGACAGAACCGACAGGTACGGAGACACGAGGATGACGCCCCCGGCCGGCCTGTTCGCGGCCGTGTTCACAGCAACGCCGGTGCCAAGTGACCGGCCGAGCACAACAATCTCGCTTCCGGCATGTGCTGAAAGCCAGTCGAACGCGGCGATGCCGTCCGTCAGCAGGCCCTGCTCGCTGGGTGAGCCGGTCGAGCCGGGATAGCCGCGATAGGAAATCGCCAGCAATCCAATCCTGCGTGCAGCCAGCGCCTGTGCGAGAAACGCGTAATTGTCGACGCGGTCGCCGTTGCCGAAAAAGAGGAGCACGCAGGGCTTGTCGCTGTCGCCCTGGCTGTACAGTCCCTGAAGCTTCTCCCCGTCGGGCGTTCTAATGTTGACCGACTCGCCCCAACGCGCATCCTCGGCACCAGATGCGGCGCCGGCTCCGGGATAAAGCAGGCTTCGCTGCGAAAAATAGACCAGAGCCACGATCGCCATGTAGGCCACGACCGCCATCAGCGGCAAGATCAGCAAGTATCTTGTGGTGCTCACGACAGAATCCACCCGCCGGTTTGGCAATTCCCAGGACGCCTTGCGGCGACCGCGGCCGGTTGCGGCGTGACGTTCTCGGCGAAGGGTCAATATATGCACAAAGCGTTGTTGAAGAGAAGATATCGAAATACGAAGATAAACTTCAATATTACCTCTGCGGTAACGCCTCTCAGGCTCGCAATAACCCTTCGCTCGCGCTTCTCAGGCTGGAAAAGGGTTTTGCCACGCATCCAGTTCTTCAAGCCGTCCGTACCATTTTTGCATATGCCGGAATTCGGCGAGCGGGATGTCGGCAGCGGTTGCATAAGGAAGTGCAGCTGCCAGTGCGAAATCCGCCACGGTCAGTGTCTTCCCGACGGCGACGCTGTTGGCGGCCAGATGATCGTCGAGCACCCGGCCATGGAGCCGAAAGTTCGTCTTCGCATCCTCGATCAGGGCGAGGTCAGGCTTCCCGCCGAACAACGGCTTGATCAAGCTTTCAAACCACAGCGTTGCCCCGTGCCGGGTGAAATGGCTGGCATCCCAGCTCAACCAGCGCAGCACGTCGATCTGCCGATGGTCATGCGGCCAGAAATCCGACGCGACTGCGTCAGACAACCGGCACATGATGGCGTTCGCTTCCCATAAGGTTCCGGCATCATCCTGCAGCACCGGGACCTTTCCGTTCGGGTTCAGCGCCAGGAATTCCGCGGTGCGCTGCTCTCCGCTGGCCAGGTCAACCCTGACGAACTCGACGTCGGCTTGAAGAAAACGCGCGGCGGCGCAGGCCTTCCGCGGATTGAGCGTCTCGCAATAGTAGAGCTTCATCGTCGCCTTACCCATGATTTTGCCCTTCGGCGGTTCCCAGAAAAGAGTTCAATCGCTCGAAACTTTGCGACCAACCGGATTCATGACCCTCAAGTGAGGATGCGCTTGCAAATCCGCTCTGCCGAAAAGTCATTTCCGTGCCTCCATCGCTTTCCCTGAAGGTGATGGTGACGATGGTTTCGGGGCTGGTTTCGCCGGTTCCGGTCTCCCAGGCATGTGTGAACACAAGCCTGTGCGGCGGCTCGACCTCCAGATATTTTCCGCCGACCCAATGCTCCTCTCCATCCGGGGCAATCAGACAGGCGCGGTGTTTGCCGCCGGGCCAGGCTTCCAGCCTGTCGCCCACTGCCTTGAAACCGTGAGGCCCACACCATTGCGCCAAGGCTTTCGGGTCGGTCCATGCCCTGAAAACGAGATCGCAGGGCGCATCGAACTTTCGCACGAGAACCAGGTCATGGCTGTTGTCTGTTGCGGTCTCTGGATTGGTCATTTTTCGTTTCCTTGTACCTTGGACAGATAGTCATCGAGACGATCAAAGCTTTCATCCCAGAAGCGCCTGTAATCGGCGATCCAATCTGCAATTGTCTTCAAGGCTGCCGGCTCGAGAATGCGGGGACGCGAATTCGCTTCCCGGCCGGAGCGGATCAACCCGGCCTGTTCCAGGACCTTGAGGTGCTTCGAGATGGCGGGCTGAGACAGTTCGAACGGATCGGCAAGCTCGGCCACCGTCGCCTTGCCGTTGGCAAGCCGCGCCAGAATTGCTCTCCGTGTGGGGTCGGAGAGGGCGGAAAAAATCGCATCAAGCCTGTCGTCCATGCATCACCAATTAGCTATATAGCCAAATGGTTATATTCTGTGCGACGGAATGTCAAAGGCAATTTATGCTGGATCGGCAATGACAGGAAGAAACTCGACCCCTGTTGGGCAAGCGACGATGTCGTGAGCGGCCCCTTCCCCGCTCGCGACCAAGCACCCGAGAGCACCATTTTGAGGCGCTACGCCAGCCTCACATCGGCGGCATCTTTTCGAAGTTCGGCACATCGGGGTCGACCCGATCCCAGGCGAGGCCGCGCACGGTGTAGGTTGCCATTTGCGGCCGATATCGCTCCGGCTCGTCGAGGCTGGCGGCGTGGATGGTGAAGAAATCGGGCATGTAGGAGAAGGTCAGATAAACAGGCGCGCCGCAGGCCGGGCAGAAGCCGCGCGTTTTAACGTTGCCGTTGTCGGCGACCATCTGCCAGTGGCTGGCCTCGCCTTCAAGCTTTACCGCCTGGCGGCTCGGGAAGGTCAGATAGGATCCGTGGCCGGTGCCGCTCGTCCTCTGGCAGTCGCGGCACTGGCAGTCGTTCATCGCAATCGGCTCGGCCGAGATCTCGTAATGAATGGCGCCGCAGGCGCAGCCGCCGGTATAGGGCTTGCTCATCGCTTTCTCCTGAACAATTTGGTGATGTGGCTGGCGCCGGATCAGTCGTCACCGCCGGCGAGGGTGCCGATATTCTTCACGACCTTCTTCCAGCCTTCGCCCATTTTCCGGTAGGCGGTGTCATTCTCAGGCAGCACGAAGCCGGAATGGATGAGGCGCAGACGCGTGCCGTTTTCGGCTCGGGAAAGAATGAAGGTGACGACGGTATCGAGCCGTGAGCCATATCCGACATTCTCCGCATGTCCGCCTTTCCAGGCATAGGAGAGACGCTCGTTCGGCTTCACCTCCAGCACCTCACAGTGAATGGTGCCGTCCCAGGCGCCGGCCGGCGTCGTCTGGTAGGTGAAGCGCTTGCCCTCGATCGGCTCGAATCCTTCAGGCATCATCAGCCAGCGGCCCATCAGCTCGGCTGACGTCAGCGTTTTCCAGATCGTTTCCGGCGCGTGCGGAAACAGCTCGTCGACGACGATCTCCTGCGTGTCGGGCTTCAATGCAGTCTCGGTCATGGATCGATTTCCTTCAGCAAGGTTCTGAGATCGGCAAAGCGCTCGCGCCAGAAGGTGCCGTAGTGGCTCATCCAGTCGACAAGCGGCGCAAGCCCCTCCGGCTCGGCGCGGTAATAGACATTGCGGCCCTCGGGGCGCTCGGCCACCAGGCCCGCCTGCTTCAGCGCCTTCAGGTGCTGCGAGACGGCGCCCTGGGTGACGGTGCTCGCCCGTGTCAGTTCGACGACGGTGATCTCCTTGGAGAGGACGATCTGCTCGAACACCGCCCGCCGGGTAGGATCGGCAAGGGCGCGCATGACGCTCGTAATTGGGGTGGTCTCGATCATGCAAACACAATAGCCGTGACTAATTGATGAGTCAAGACTAATTGGTATCTGTCTTCGGGATCTGAAAAGGGATGCTTGATCAGCCCTGTGACTGCACATTGCGTCTGGGCTCGCCACCGCGGCCGGAGCACCTTGCACGACGGCGACCACCGCCTGCTGCCGCTTTCCTTGTTGTCCGACGGATATCGGCGATTTCGGAGCGGAGCCGACACCATGACATCGCACCAGATTTAGAGCCGGGCTGGAACCTCGTCAGACCTGCGAAGTTTGCGAGACGAGGAGAATTCCACATGCATTTGATTCAGTTGTTTATTCCGGCAGCGCCGCAAGCGACGGTCGACATCGGAGACATTATCGCGACAATTCAGCGCGAGATGACGGAGCGCCATGGCGGTGTGACGGCCTATCTCAATTCCCCCGCAAAAGGGCTTTGGTCCAATGACGAGGGCACTGAAGAAGATACCGTCATCGTGATCGAAGTCATGGTGGGCAGTCTCGATCGGGCGTGGTGGCGCCAATACCGTCGCGAACTCGAACGGCTGCTCGGCCAGGATGAACTGCTCGTGCGCGCACTTCCAGTCGAGACCCTATGACAGCGGAAGCCTCCATGGACATGCAATTCCGCCATATTGAAATCTACAGGAGACAGGGCGAGTTCGCAGCCTGGCCGGCAAATTATGGTTTCTGGTCCTGGGGTGAGGAAATCGTTGTCGTCTTCGCGCGCGGCAAACTCGGAGCGAAGGGGGAATTGCACGAACTGGACCGTGATTATCCATTCGTCCCCTGGCAGGCACGCAGCCTGGACGGCGGACTGACATGGATGGACGAGCCGTTCTGCGGCCGGGTGCCCGGTGGGCTCTCGCTTTCGGCCGATGAGCACCTGAACGCCGATCTCAAGATCCGTCCGCATCTGTCGGTTGGTGATGACCTCGGCCGTCTGGATGAACCCATAGACTTTCTCGATCCCGAGACGATCGTCATGTGCGCCAGAACCGATGTAGAGGGCGACGCGGTCAGCTGGTTCTATGTCAGCCGGGATCGATGCCTGACATGGCAGGGTCCGTATCGTTTCACCGGTTTGCACCTTCCGATCTCGGCGCGCACCGATATCGTGCCTCTTGGCAGGGAACATGCGCTCTTCATGCTCAGCACCTCCAAAGAGGACGGTTCGGAAGGCAGGGTGTTCTGCGCGCGCACTGCGGACGGCGGGCGCAGCTTCGTCCTTCAAGGCTTTGTCGGCCCGGAACCTGAGGGCTATTCGATCATGCCGGCATCGGTGGCGCTTTCCGGTGGCGCCATGCTGACCTTGACGCGCTGCATGGGGAGGGGCGGTGGCAAGGGTTGGATAGAAGCCTTCACCTCCGACGACGAAGGGAAGACCTGGACACGGAAAGGCTGCATTGTCGGCGACACCGGCAGCAATGGCAACCCGCCAGCGCTCGGACGCATCGAAGGCATGCTGCTGCTCGTCTACGGCTATCGTGATCCGCCATTTGGTATCCGGATGCGCATGAGTTTCGATGACGGCGAGACATGGGGCGCCGAGAAGGTCATCCGCAGCGACGGCGGCACGGCTGATCTCGGTTATCCCAGAATGGTAAAACGCGGGGAGGGATCCCTGCTCGCCGTCTACTACTTCAACGATGGCGACAGGGAGGAGCGTTACGTCGCAGCGTCCATTGTCACGCCTGCCAAGGATCAAGAAGGAGCCGAGGACGGCGCGGCTTCATTGCAGTCGTAGATCTGAGCCATGCCGAAGCGGAACGTTTGGCATTCGCGGAACAAAGCGGGGCACCCGTGGTTCGGGGCTGCGGCAGTCGCCGCCACGACATGGGAGGTTAGACATGCAAAACGATTTCACAGATCCGGCAGGAAGAAGCGCAACGGCGCAGACACCGTCCTCATCCCCAGCTTTTGGTTCTTCGCCGGGAATGCGCACGTCCGTTTCCGATCTGGAAGCGAAGGTGAGCGAAGACATTTCCACCGCCAAGGAAGCGATCAAGGAAGGCGCCGACACGGCCGTCGAGAAAGCCAAGGAAGTCATTTCCGAACGCACCAGCTTCGCTGCTCGCCAGGTTGGCGGCGTTGCAACGGCACTTGAGAAAGCTGGCGCCGAAATGGAAAGCTCCGGTCAGGCTGAGGTCGGGCGATACGCCAGGCAAATCGGGCGGAGCGTGCAGACCGTCGCTCGGCGGATGGAAGGCAAGGACATCGGCGAAATCGCCACCATGGCCGAGGATTTCGGGCGCAAGCAACCGCTCGCCTTTCTCGGGATCGCCGCACTTGCGGGCCTGGCGGCAAGCCGCTTCCTGACGGCCTCCGCGAAAAGGCAAACAGTTGCCGCGCCGCGCGAACCGTCGATTGGCCTGCGCCCCGGCGCCGCGACGACCGGAGGCGAGAACAATGGCTAAAACTTCAGAGAACACACCCCTCTCCGAGCTCGTCAGTGGCCTCGTGGGTGATGTCACGGGCCTGCTCCGCAAGGAAATCGACCTTGCCAAGACGGAAGCCTCGGAAAAACTTTCGCAGGCGCTCAGCGGCGTGGAAATTCTCCTATTCGGATTGGTCCTGGCGATCGGGGCAGTCGGCGTCCTGCTGAGTGCGCTTGTCGGCGGTCTCGCGGCCTTCCTCGTGACACAGGGTTTTACCCAAACCACTGCAGGTGCGCTCGCCTCTCTAATCGTCGGCATCATCATTGCCGGGATCGCTTGGGGCTTGGTCTCCCGGGGCCTCGCCGCGCTTCGCGCCAACAACATGAAACTGGATCGTACTGCGACTTCGCTTCGCCGCGACGTTGATGTTGTGAAGGACAAAATCTGATGGAAAATTCAACGGAAAAATCATCGGCCGAGCTTCAGTGGGAGATCGACCAAGACCGCCGCCGCATAGGAGATCGGATTGACGCGATTCAGGAACGGATGTCGCCGGGCCAGCTCATCGATGAGGTCATCGCATATGCCAAGGGAAGCGGCGGCGCAGAGTATGTCAGCAATCTTGGCCACGCCCTCAAGGCGAACCCTTTGCCGGTCGCGCTGATGGGCGTGAGCCTCGCCTGGCTCATGGCAAAAGGCAGTCCTTCATCAGGCGACACGGCGACCTGGAGCAAGGATCCTGAATACCCGCTTTACCCGGCGACTGGACGGGTTCGCCGGATTGGTCCGCCGGCAATGGAAAACGGAGCCCGTTACAGCCATTTTGCCGATGAATCCGGCAAGAGGTTGAAAGCGTTGACAGACGAAACAGGAGGTCGTGCCGGCCATTTCATGGACGAGGCGGGCAAGACCTATCGTGGCTTCGCCGACGCTAGCGGAAAGCAGATCAATCAGATCGCCGACGAGACTGGTGCAATGCTCGACGCGGCAACCGGCTGGGCGACGGAGAAATGGGAGCAGGCGAAAAGCGCCGCGAGCGACCTCAGCGCCCGCGCGTCTGACGCGGCGAGCTCGCTGTCGAGCCGGTCCTCTTCGGCGGCGACCAGTCTTCAAGAGCAAACGAGCAAACTCAACGAGGCGATCCTCACCCATTTCCGCGACCAGCCGCTCGTCGGCGGTGCCCTGGCTTTCGCGGTCGGTGCGGCGATCGGCGCGGCGCTGCCCCACACCGACACCGAGGATGAGTTGGTCGGCGAAGCCGCAGATAGCACGAGAGATAGCCTCAGCCATCAGGCCCAGGACGTCCTCGCGCAGGGTAAAGAGGTAGCGTCGGAAGTCTATCACAAGGCCGTGGACGTTGCGTCCGACGCTCATGATGTCATCAAGGAACGCGTGGTGGATGAAGCAGAAGCTTTCATAGATCGCAAGGATGGCCTCGGCGGAACCGATCGGCGGTAGAGGATCCATACCGGTCGGCCCCAGGAAGGCTCCACGGACCGTCATCGATGACCATCAGCTTCATGTCGTTGAAAGCGGTGGTTCACGAAATGGAGTCCTCGTTGTGGATCTGCATGGCTGCGACAGTCTGGCGGAAGAGATGCTGCTTCCTCTCGAAAATAGCCAGCAGCGACCGATTGCGATCGTCCCGGCTACGGTTGGAGTTCCGCGCTTTCACCGCGGCGCGGAGGCAGGAGGCGCGTGAGCGGCAGCAGGGCGTCGCGAGCAAGGGTGTCCTGAAGTCCGCCCGGGAGCATTGACACCGGGCCACGTCCTGATGATCGTTGGCCGATGACCGCTCCGCACTTTCACACCCGTCTCTCGCTCAGCCAGGATCTGGAGAAGCTCGGACTTCACGCCGGCGACATGGTAATGGTTCATGCCGCCATGAGCAGGCTGGGGCGATTGCTGAACGGCACCGACATGTTCATCGATGCGCTACGCGATGTCGTCGGCCCGTCGGGCACCATCGCCGCCTATACGGACTGGAACGGCGCCTATGACGAACTGCTCGACGAGAACGGCCGCGTTCCTTTCGAATGGCGCGACCATATCGCGCCTTTCGACCCCACGACCTCCCGGGCGATCCGCGATAACGGCATATTCCCGGAATTCCTTCGAACGACGCCAGGCGCGCGGCGCAGCGGCAATCCCGGCGCCTCGGTCGCGGCGATCGGCGCCAGGGCCGACTGGCTCACCGCCGACCACCCGCTCGATTACGGCTATGGCGAGGGCTCGCCGCTCGCCAAACTCGTGGCGGCCGGCGGCAAGGTCCTCATGGCCGGAGCCCCGCTCGACACGATGACACTTCTCCACCATGCCGAGCACCTGGCTGAGATCCCGAACAAGCGCCTGCGCCGCTATGAGGTGCCCTTTGCCACGCCGGCCGGCGTGGTGTGGCGCATGCTCGAGGAATTCGACACCGGCGATCCCGTCGTGGCCGGCTTCGAAAGCGATTACTTCGCCGGGATCGTCAGTGCCTTTCTTGCCGGCGGGCAGGGCGCGCAGGGCCTGGTTGGAGACGCGCCATCGGTGCTGGTCGATGCGGCTTCAATCTGCAGCTTCGCTGTCGCCTGGCTGGAGCATCAAGCCTGATCACGATGAGCGGCTCCGCGCTGCCGTGCAGGCTCTTGCTTCTCCCCTGGGCCCGCTCCTCCAACCTTACGGAACAAAATCCCGACGGCGATGTTGGTATGGCGATAAGCAATAAAGGCCATGGGAGGAATCCATGCATAAGTCTCTTCAGTTCGTGTTGATTGGCCTGGCCTCGATGACCGGCCTGACGATCGCACCGACGATTGCCGCCGCCCAGGATATGGAACTGCGCATCGGTCCCGGCGGCGTCGGCGTCTATGACCGGAATCGCGATTACGACCGCTACGACCGTTACGACCGTCGGGGCCCGCGCCGCTGCGATCCCGACGATGCGCTTGACATCGCCCGCAGCGAAGGCCTGCGCCGGGCCCACATCGTCCGCATCTCGTCTCGCAGCATCGTCGTCGAGGGGATGACGCGCCGCGGGCCGGACCGGATGATCTTCGCCAACCAGCGCGGCTGCCCGGAACTCTGAGCCGGCCTTGAGACAGTCGTGAATGCCGCCGGCACGGGGCCTTGCGCCCGCCGGCGGGAGCTTTCCACGATAGTGAACATTGCGCCCATTCAGCGCTCCGGCTGGCGTGAACCCACGGAGCACCACAGGAGGATTTCATCATGATGAGCGGTCAAATGAAGGCGCTTCTCGCCGTTCTTGCCGTTGCCGGTTACCAGAACAGGGACAAGATCCGGGAGCTCCTGCGGGGCTTCCAGAACCCGCAGCAGGCCGGCGCCGGAGGCCAGCCATCAGGCGGCCTCGGCGGCATCCTCGGCGGACTGGCCGGCTCCGGGGGTCTCGGTGGTCTTCTCGGCGGCTTGACCTCCGGCAGCATCGTCAGCGGCGGCCTCGGCGACCTCCTGAAAACCTTTCAGCAGAACGGCCAGGGCGACAAGATGGAATCCTGGGTGCGCCGCGGGCAGAATGCCGACATCAATGACGGCGAACTTGCCACAGCCCTCGGCCCGGATGTCCTGGACGAGATCGCCAGGAATACCGGCCTCTCGCATCAGGAGATCCTCGGCCGGCTGAGCCGCGATCTTCCCAAGGCCGTCGACGATCTGACGCCGGAGGGGAAAGTGCCGAGCGCCGAGGAGGCGTTCATGTCCTCGGCGAGCCAGGCGACGTCAGGGCGGCCGAGCGACATTTAGGCTGCGATGTGGAGGGGCGCCCGGCCGGCAGACAGCTGGCGCATGTTTGCTGGAACGATCGATCGGGAGGCGCCCTGTCCTCATTCCGGAGACGTCGCCGGATTTCCCATGGAACTCAACCCACGCTCCGTCCTCCTCGGGCTTGACCCGAGAATCCACCACGCGGACATCGACCGGCGGCGGCCGTGGATTCCAGGCTCAAGGCCTAGAATGACAGAGATTGGGGGTGTGCGTTGGCGCCAAACTCGGGCTAGCGGATGAGCAGAGGCAGATCGCCAGTCAACCTCTACTCGGAGAGGTACTTGCGAAGAAAGGCGTAGACGCTGCGCATGGACTTCGCCGCGGCGTCGGGGTCGTATTTTTCGATATGACCCAGCACCCTCTTGCCCATTGTGAACTCCGGGGCGTCGAAATCGTGATAAGCGCCTTTGTAGACGTTGAGCTCAACGGATGGGCCATCGTCGCCAAGGCGGGCAAGGCTCTTCTGGCATCGGTCGGCCCGGCTCCAATTGTCCCGTTCGCCAATCAGGATCAAGGTCGGTGCTGACGGAGCGCCCCGATTTGCGTCGCAGGCGGGATAATAGGCGACTGCCGTCTTGAACTTGTGCTCCATAAGCTGCTCGTTTCCCTCGGTTTTTGTTGCGTCGAGCGTCGCGGTGGCGCCCGTCGAAAAGCCCATCAAGGCGACGCGGCTGATATCGACGGAGCTCGATTTCGACAAGAAATCCAGAGCGCCATAGGCATCGAAGACCCGCTCGGGAAGAGCGATTCGACAGTCATCGTCGAGCTTGCGGGTGGTGAAGCTGTCGACGACAAGCACGACATAGCCCCATTTGACCAGCCGTTTCGGCCAAAGCTCCTTGACGCTCAAACGCAGGTGATCGCAACCATGCAGAAGGACCACCGCCGGGAAGGGGCCGTCGCCGTCAGGGCGGGACAAATAGCCGAGCAGCGGCGTGCCCGGCGATTGGGAGAGAATTTCTCCCTGTTCGAGGGCCTTGCGGATGCGAAACGGGCTGAGCTTCACCGGTGCGCTTTCGAACCGCACCACTTCCTCGGCATCGGCCGGGGCCGCACAGAAGGGAACGCCGAGAAAAGTGACGAGGCAAAGAAGAAGTCCTGCAGTTTTCACCGACGCCTCCATCGGGTGATCGACAGGCTGCTATTTGTACGCCGAAGCTGACGCTTGGCAAAGCGGGGGCGGTCTGCTGCTATCAATTGGTCGGGGAGGCGTGATTTTCAAAAGTGGCCTGCACCACCTACGGAGGGTGGAGGGACGTTTTCGCCAAACGCTTGACGAATTCGGAACCGGCGTCGAAGTGAATTTCTACGCTTGAAAGTCCTTGATCACCCCCCGGCGGATCGTTTAGTCCTACCGTAAATCCAAGCTGCGAGATTTGAATGCAAAGGTGATCCGACGGTGAAGGCCGGCGACGCTTCGATTGCATGTGTCATTCGCCAGGGCTTTCCGGCCAGCGGCATCGAATATCACCGTGGGTTTTGCACAGCGCTCACCTCTTGCTCCGTCCTCCTCGGGCTTGACCCGAGGATCCACGCTGGTCTCCACCAGTCGCGGCCATGGATCCCAGGGGTCAAGCCTGGTCAAGCCCTGGGATGACGGAGGGTGGAGGGACGTTCGGCCCAACGTTTGACCAATTTTTCTCCGCCAATTCCGAGCCGGCGTCGAAGGCAATTTCTGCGCTACAAAGTCCTTGATCACCCCCCAGCGGATCATTTAATCCTACCGTAAATCCAAGCTGCGAGATTTGAATTCAGAGGTGATGCCGGCGGTGAAGGGCGGCGACGCTTCGATGGCGTGCGTCATTCGGCAGGGCTTTCCGGCCGGCGTCATCGACCACGCGGCTTGGCACAGCGCTCACTCCTTGCTCCGTCCTCCTCGGGCTTGACCCGAGGATCGGGCTTGACCCGAGGATCGGGCTTGACCCTGGTATCCACGGCTGGGCTCCACCAGCGGCGGGCATGGATCCCCGAGTCAAGCCCTCGGATGACGGAGGGTGGGGGGCGCGCTTGGCCAAATCTAGCTAAGCAGCGCTCGACGCGGCCGCGTCGGCAGGACATCCATCCCTCACAAGGAGAATTGCAATGGACCCCTCGATTGCTCCGGCCTCGCGGGCCGCTGTGGTGACGCCGAACGATACCGCCATTGTCGGCGCCCGTGCGCTCTATATCGGCACGGCCGGCGATGTGGCGATTGCGCCGCGGCGGGATGTGGATCCGGTCGTCTTCAAGAGCGTGCCGGCCGGGACGATCCTGCCGGTTCATGCGGCGATCGTGGCGCTGACCGGGACCACGGCCTCCAACATTATCGCCTTGTTCTGAGCGTCAGACACGGATCGATGGGCAGACCGAGCAAGTTCAGCCAGGCGCTGGCGGAAAAAATCTGTGCGCGCATCGCCGACCGGGAGAGCCTGCGCTCGATCTGCCGGGATGAGGACATGCCGGCGAAATCGACGGTGCTCTCCTGGCTGGCGGATGAGGACAAGGCGGCGTTCCGGGCGCGATATGCGCTGGCGCGCGAGATCATGGCCGACAGCTTCGTCGACGAGATGGTCGAGATCGCCGACAATAGCAGCGACGACTGGATCGAAAAGAAGAATGCGGCCGGCGAGACCACCGGCTGGCAGGAGAACGGCGAGGCGATAAGGCGCTCGCAGCTGCGCATCGCCACCCGTCAATGGGTCGCCGAGAAGCTCAGGCCGAAGAAATACGGCGCCAAGGTCGAAGCCGAACAGAGCGTGAGCGGCGAAGTCTCGCAATTGCTGGAGGCGGTCAATGGCAGGACGCGCGGACTTCCAAGCGGCGGTTGACCAGTTTTCCGACTGGCGCTGGCGGCTGAACAATCTTTACTGGATCACCGACAAGGCGGGCAGGCGCGTCCGGTTCGAGATGAACCTGATGCAGACGAGCTTCTTCGACGAGATGCATTATCTCAACGTGCTCTTGAAAGCCCGCCAGCTTGGGCTGACCACCTTCATCCAGATCTTCATGCTCGACGCCTGCGTCTTCAACCGGGATATCAGGGCCGGCACCATCGCCCATACGCTCGGCGACGTGCAGACGATCTTTCGGGACAAGATCAAATATCCCTATGACAATCTGCCCGAAGGCATCCGCAACGCCGTACCTGTCGTCAGGACCAACCAGAGCGAACTGCTGCTCTCCAATAATTCGAGCATCCGCGTCGGCACGTCGCTGCGCTCGGGCACGCTGCAATATCTGCATATTTCCGAATATGGAAAGCTCTGCGCCAAATATCCCGACAAGGCGCGGGAAGTCAGGACCGGCGCCCTGAACACGGTGCAGGCCGGCCAGATGGTCTTCGTCGAAAGCACGGCGGAAGGTCAGGAGGGGCATTTCTATTCACTCTGCGAGGATGCCCAGGTCAAGCAGCGCCAGGCGCTTGAGCTGACCGAGCTCGACTTCAAGTTCCACTTCTTTCCATGGTGGAAGGAACCGCAATATTCGATCGCCCCTGAGGGTGTCATCATCAGCGACGTTTTCGTCAAATATTTTCGTCAGCTTGCCGAGCAGGGGATCACGCTGACGGCGGGGCAGAAGGCCTGGTACGTCAAGAAGGCCGAGATCCAGCTCGGCGATATGAAGCGCGAATATCCCTCGACGCCTGATGAAGCTTTCGAGGCGAGCGTCGAAGGCGCCTATTATGCCGACCAGATGGCGATCGCCGACGCCGAGGAGCGTATCGGTGTCTTCCCGCATGTGGAAGGTTATCCCGTCCACACAATCTCCGACATCGGCATGGACGACACCAACAGCGTTTGGCTGTTCCAGGTACTGCCCGGCCGCGTCAGGATGATCGGCTATTTCGAGCATACCGGCACCGGCATGGACGGCATGCTCGATGAACTGGAGCGCCGTAGCGCCGAACATGGCTACGTCTACGGCGTCCACAACATGCCGCACGACATCAAGGTCAGGGAATGGACGCGCGGCGGCATGACCCGCATCGAGATCATGTTGAAGGAGGTCAAGGCCCGTGGTCTCGGCACGGTGCGCAAGGTCGAGCGCGCCTATGTCCACGACCGCATCAACGGCACGCGGCGCATCCTGGCAAAGGTCGAGTTCGACCAGGCCGGCTGCGCCCAAGGCATCAAATGCCTGCGCAACTATCGCAAGGACTGGGACGAGGATCTCGGCGTCTTCCGCGACGAGCCGCTGCACAACTGGGCTTCACATGGGGCGGATGCTTTCGGCGGTCTCGCCATCATCTTCACTGGCCTGGCGCCCGAACAGTTGAAGCCCGAGCGTAAGCCGCTGCCGACATTCCAGACGATGACTTTCAACGAATTTGCCGATTCCACCCCGAGACAGAGCGAGCGTGTTTGATGGAAGACGAGACGATGGCTTTGGAAAGCGGGCTGCACTTGGATCCGGCAAAGGTCGGCGTCCATTGGCAGCAGGAGCTCGAACGCGCCCAGCGTTATTTCAAGTCCTGGCACGACCGCTGCGTCAAGATCGAGAAGATCTATCTCGACCAGCAATCGGACCAGACGAGCGCCGCGAAGCGCCGCTTCCCGATGCTCTGGGCCAATACCGCGGTGCTGCAGCCGGCCGTCTATGCCCGCGTGCCGCAGCCGGTCGTCGAGCGCCGCTTCAAGGACGCCGACCCCGTCGCGCGCATCGCCTCGGAAATCGTCGAGCGCAATCTCGCCTATGCTGGCGACGAGGCCGATCTCGACTCCATCATGCGGGCGGTGCGCGACGATTTCCTGCTCTGCGCCCGCGGCACGGTGTGGCTGCGTTATGAGGCCGATTTCGAGCCGCTCGACATGGGCGTCGCGCCCTCGGACCCGGCGGCGGAAAACGGCTTGCCCGGCGGATTGGGCGCAACCCTCGAAACGATTGCCGACGAGCGCGTCTGCATCGACTATGTCCACTGGTCGGATTTCCTGTATTCGCCGGCCCGCCGCTGGAAGGATGTCACCTGGGTGGCGCGGCGCGTGCCGATGAGCGGCGAGGAGATGGAAAAGCGCTTCGGCCGTGAGGCGATGGCGTCAGGCGCGGCCCAGGCTGCCGGTGCCCGCAAGGGCGAAAGCCAGGCCGAGCGCGCCGAAAACGAAGGCAGGACCCATGTCTGGGAGATCTGGTGCAAGAGCGAGAACTATACCATCTGGATCGCTGACGGTTCGCCCGTCGCGCTCGAAGTTTCCGAGCCGCCGCTGGAGCTGACGCATTTCTGGCCTTGCCCGCGCCCGGCCTATGGCACGATGTCGACGAGCTCGCTGATCCCGGTTCCCGACTATGTTTATTATCAGCAGCAATGCGATGAAATCGATCTTCTGACCCGGCGCATCAACAAGCTGACCGATCAGCTGCGGCTGAAAGTCTTCTATCCCTCCGGCGACGGCGCCATCTCGCCGGCGATCGAGAAGGCGATGCGGCCCGACAACGACATGGTGAT
Organism: Rhizobium sp. NLR10b; assembly: GCF_019685435.1. Lineage (NCBI taxonomy): Bacteria > Pseudomonadati > Pseudomonadota > Alphaproteobacteria > Hyphomicrobiales > Rhizobiaceae > Rhizobium > Rhizobium sp. NLR10b. The sequence continues at coordinate 84,026 of NZ_JABDWV010000009.1, forward strand.
GGTGCCGATCCCGGAATGGGCTGCCTTCACCGACAAGGGCGGCTCGAAAGCTGTCGTGACGCTGCCGATCGACGAGGTGCAGAAGGTGATCGTCGCCTGCATGGCGGCGCGCAAGCAGCTGATCGAGGACGTCTACCAGATCACCGGCATATCGGACATCGTGCGCGGCGACACCCAAGCCTCGGAGACTGCGACGGCGCAGCGCATCAAGAGCCAGTGGGGCTCGATCCGCATTCGCGACCGCCAGGCCGAGCTCGCCCGCTTTGCCCGCGACATTATCCGCCTTGCCGGCGAAATCATCTGCGACCAGTTCCAGCCGGAAACGCTGATGCTGGTCAGCGGCATCAAGCTGCCGAGCATGGCGGAGAAACAGCAGGTGCAGATGCAGCTGCAGCAGATGCAGATGGCGGCCGGGCAGGCGGCCATGCGGGCGCAGCAGATGGGTCAGCCGGCGCAGGCGCCCCCCGCAATGACGCCGCCGGAACTGCCGCCGCAGCTGCAACGGATGATGGGCCAGCCGACGATCGACGAGGTGGTGCAGCTCTTGCGCAACGACAGCATTCGCGGCTTCCAGATCGACATCGAGACGGATTCGACGATCGAGCCCGACGAGGACGCCGAAAAGCAGCGGCGCATGGAATTCGTCCAGATGGTCGGCGGCTTCATCCAGCAGGCGGGCGCGATGGCGCAGCAGAACCCGATGCTCGTCCCCGTCATGGTCGAGACGCTGCTCTTTGCCGCCCGCGGCTTCCGGGCCGGCCGTCAGCTGGAAAGCACGCTGGAGCAGGTGGGCGCCCAGCTTTCCCAGGCTGCGACCGCGCCGAAACCGGAACCGCAGCCGCAGCCTTCGCCCGCCGAGATGCTCAAGCTGAAGACGGCTGAGGTGAAGGCCGGTGCCGAACAGCGGAAAGCCGACCTTGGCGTGGCGCAAGCCGAGATCGAGCATCGCGCCATGCTGGAACAGGCGCGCGGCGAGGCGGCGGCGCAGGCGATCGACCAGATGCGCGCGAGCTATCAATAAGCCCGGGAGCAACAGCATGAGAGAACGTTATTGCCGCGTCTGCGGCGGCTGGCACGCGCTCGACGCCTGGCCGCACAATTGCATGCCGGTGAAAAACCTCGCGCGGTCGGACCTGCCCGCGCCGCATTTCGTCAGCGACAACATCGAGATCCAGTCGATGCATGACGGCCGGCATTACACTTCGAAAGCCAAGCTGCGCTCCGCCTATCAGGCGGCCGGCGTCGTCGAGATCGGCAATGAGAAGCCGCAGCCGATCGAAAAGCCGAAGACGGACCGAAAGGCGATCCGCAACGAATTGCGGCGGGTCTACGCCGAATACAACGCCTGAACCTGAACGGGCATCAATCCCCGAAATAGGAAATCCCAAGATGGATATGGAAGACCTGAACGAGGCCGGCAACGGCAGCGAAGATTTTGGCTCGGAAAAGCCGGTCAGCGTCCGCGACAGCCTGAAGGCGGCGATCGACACTGTCGAAGGCGGGCCGGGCGATCTGCCGGGCCAGCCGCGCGACGGCGAAAATGGCCGCTTCCTGCCCAAGGGGCAGGAGCAGGCCGCTGCTGCCCGGACAGGGCAGGCGGCCCCGGGGGCTCGTGGCCCACAGCAGACAGGCGAGATTGACAGTCGCCAGCAGTCCGCCGTCCCCGGTAACCGGGTGCCGCCCGGCTGGTCGGCGGAGGCCAAAGCGCAGTTTTCAAGCCTGCCCGGCGAAGTGCAGGCGGCGATCGCCAAACGCGAGCAGGAGGTCGATCGCGGCTTCCGCGTCCTCCAGGATTACAAGGGGCTCGAGGAGTTCACCCCGATCGTGCGCCAGGCCGGCATGACCCATGCCGATGTTATGCGCCGGGCGATCGAGTGGGAAAACGCGCTGATCCGCGATCCCGTCAACACCGTGCTTCACGTCGCCAAGGTGGCCGGCGTCAATCTTCACGCCCTGGTCAACGGCCGGGCAGGGGAGGCGATGCAACGCCATGAGCAGGGCCAGACCGGGCCGATCAATGTCGAGGCCACGGTCGAACATGTTTTGAGGAAGAGGGACACCGAAACTCAGGTCGATGCCTTTCTTTCCGATCCGGCAAATGCCCATGCCGAAGACGTTCTCGACGACATGGTCGCCCTCATCAATTCGGGGCGAGCATCGACACTTCAGGACGCCTACGACGCCGCATGCTGGATGCGTCCGGACATCCGCCAGCAGTTGATCAGCCAGACTGCGCCGGCTTTCGTCCACCAGCAGCAAGCCCAGAGGGCCGCAGCGGCAGATCAAGCCCGCCGGGCCTCGCGATCCATCTCTGGATCTTCCGCTCCGGGCCCGACCCGCGATGCGGCAAGAGGCCAGCCCACGTCAATCCGAGACTCGCTTCGCGACGCCATGCGTTCCGCGCGCGGTCAAGTCTGATCAAAGGAATGATCAATGCCCATTTCGCCCAACCTCTCTGAAATCGTCACCACGACGCTGCGCAACCGCAGCGGCACGGTCGCCGACGACGTGACCAAGAACAACGGTCTTCTCACCCGTCTCAACAGCCGCGGCCGCAAGAAGCCCGTCTCCGGCGGTCGCACCATCGTCCAGGAGCTGCAGTATCAGGAAAACAGCACCTTCAAGCGCTATTCCGGCTACGACATCCTCAACGTCCAGCCCTCCGACGTCATCACCGCCGCCGAATACGACCTGAAGCAGGCCGCGGTTGCCGTCTCCATGTCCGGCCTCGAACAGCTGCAGAACTCCGGCGAGGATGCGATCCTCGATCTGCTCGAGCAGCGCATCGAGAATGCCGAGACGACGCTGAAGAACAATATCGCGCTCGACTGCTATTCCGACGGCACGGCCGATGGCGGTCGGCAGATCGGCGGCCTGCAGCTCCTGATCTCGACCTCGCCGACCTCCGGCACGGTCGGCGGCATCTCGCGCGCCACCTGGGGTTTCTGGCGCAACCAGAAATTCTCCGCCTCCGCCGATGGTGGTGCGGCCGCCACCAATGCCAACATCCAGAGCTACATGAACCGGCTCTACATGTCCTGCGTGCGCGGCTCCGACGCGCCCGATCTCGTCGTTGCCGACAACAACTTCTTCCGCCTCTACTGGGAATCGCTGCAGGCGATCCAGCGCATCACCTCGGCCGACAAGGGCATGGCCGGCTTCCAGTCGCTGCAATATATGGGCGCCGACGTGATCTTCGACGGCGGCTTCGGCGGCGGTGCGCCTCTCAACCAGATGTTCTTCCTCAACACCAAATACCTGTTCTACCGGCCGCACCGCGACCGCGACATGGCGCCGATCGGTGACGAACGCATGAACACCAACCAGGATGCCTTCGTGCAGCTGATGGGCTTTGCCGGCAACCTCACCATGAACAACGCCTTCCTGCAGGGCGTGCTGTTCGCCTGATCGAACGAAAGGATCAACATCCATGACCATCGCAACTTCCCAGACCGATCGTCTTGGCGCGAACCCGTTCGTCGTCGAAGGCCCGATCGTCGCCGGCTCCGGCATTCCGGGACCGAACTTCGCCCTCGGCGCGATCGCCGGCGGCGACCGTGAATCCGAATGGGTCTATTGCCAGCTGGTGCTGGCCTCTCAGACGACCCTGCAGCCCGGCCAATGGTTTCAGTGGAGCCGGGACTATGTCGCCGCGCTGCTGACCACGGCCGCCGCCGTCGTCGGCCAGCGCTGCGGCGTTTTCTCCGGTGCGGCCCAGCCGCCGACGCTGACGGGCGGGCCGGTTGGCGCCGTGACGCTTCAGCCCGGCACCTATTATGTCTGGCTGCAGCGCAACGGCCAGGCGCCGGCCCAGGTGGCGAGTGCAACGGCGGCCCTCGTCGTTGCCGAAACGACCACCACGGCGGGCCAGGCAAGCGCGCCTGCCTCGGCGACCGTCGGCACCAAGGCGATTGCCAACGTCAACTTTGCTGCCGCCAACCAGACGTTTGCGGCAACGACGGTCAACGGTTCTCCCGTGCTGACGAATCTCTCCGGCCTCAATGCCGGGTCCGGTCCGTTCATCGGCGCGGCCGTTGCCGGCACCGGAATTCCGGGCGGCACGACGATTGCGGGCATCACCTACGGCCCGAACGGCGTCGTCCAGAGCATCACGCTCTCGGCCAACGCCACCGCCAACGGCACCGGCATCACCATCACGGCGACCGGCGTGCTGGAGGCGACGCTGATGCGGCCGTTCCTGTCGAAGGTGAACTAAACCACGTCAGTCAATGGGCGCTTCGGCGCCTGTTGAGACTGCTGCTCCGACCTCTCTTTCGTCATGCTCGGGCTTGTCCCGAGCATCTGCAGCAGATCCTCGGCACAAGGCCGAGGATGACGAGGAGGGGCGCTCCCACCGTCCATCCAAATCTCCCCGCCATCAACAGCGAGCAAGCACCATGCCCGAAAGCCATACCGGAATTTATGCCTCCTTCAGCCTCGAGCCGGTCGAGCAGACCTTTCTGACCGAGAAGGAGGGCCGGCCGATCTTTGCCGACAAGGAATTCGTCCGCATCTTCATCGCAGGCGACAAGCACACCGAGGTCTATCGCGAGGTCACCGACAACGACAAACAGCGTTTTGCCGACGCCTATAAGCGTTTCAAGGACGGCGCCGCCGCTCGCGAGCAGCTGACCGGCACGCCGCTTGCGCAATGGCCCTATCTGAAGCCGAGCCAGATCAAGGAGCTGGAGGCGATTAACATCTACACCGTCGAGCAGCTCGCCGCCCTCTCCGACACGGCCAAACAGAAGGTCGGCATGGGCGCCAACGAGCTGACCGCGGCTGCTCGCGCCTATCTTGCAACGGCCGAGAACTCCAGCGCCGCTTCCGCCTTTGCCGCCGAAAACGAAAGGTTGAAGGGCGAGGTCGGCCGGCTGCAGGAGCAGATGAAGGAAATGGCCTTGCGCTTCGAGGCGCTCGAAAGGGAAGGCGAGGGCAAGGGCCGCAGCCGCGCCGCCTGAACCAGCATTCGAAACCTCAACCGGAGATCGCCCGCATGTCGCTGCTGACCATCATTCAGAACGTCTGCGCGGAGATCGACCTCGATCCGCCGACGGCCGTCATGTCGTCGGCGGATCCGCAGATCATGCAGCTGCGCATCCTCTCCACCCGCGCCGGCCGCGACCTGATGCGGGCCCATGACTGGTCGGCGCTGATGGTGCGGCGGCAATTCCAAGCGACCGGTACCGCCCCCGAGCCGGCCGAGCCCCCTTCCGACTGGGATCGCTTCGCCGCCAATGCGCGGATCTGGAACGTCTCTCGCCTCTCAGCGCTGAACGGCCCGGTGGAGCCGCAGACCTGGCAGCGCCAGACCATCCTCAATGCCAACCCGGTGCCGCAGATCTGGCGCATGGCGGCGGGCAGGCTCGACATCTACCCGAATGTTGCGGGTGAGACGATCGAATATGCCTATGTCTCCGGCTTCTGGGTGGCGGTGAACGGCGGCGCGGCCACTGCCGCCAACTGGGCTAACGACACCGACACGGCGCTCTTTCCCGAAGAGCTGCTCGAACTCTCGCTGATCTGGCGCTGGAAGCGGGCGAAGGGCCTCGATTACGGCGAGGAGCTTGCCTCTTTCGAACGAGCCAAGGAAGCCGCCATCGGCGCCGATCGTGCCGCAGGCCCTGTCGACCTTTCGCTGCCGGCGAGGGGACAGGCATTCGAGAATTATTGGCCCGGCACGATCACGGTGACGCCATGACCCGCAGACCTGTCCCTCCGAACGGCCGCACCCGCCGCGTTTCGCCAGGCAAAGACTGGATCGCGCCGATCGGCGGCTGGCGAACCGATGTCGAGATGGCCGATATGCCCGAAGACGCAGCCTTCCAGCTCGACAATTTCTTTCCCGAGGCCAACCGCGTCCGCGCCCGCTACGGCTTCCTCGCCTTCGCCACCGGCCTTGGCGCCGACGTGCAGACGGTCATTCCCTATTCCGGCGTGAGCAACAGGCTCTTTGCCGCCGCCGGCGACAAGATCTTCGACGTCACGGCAGGCGGTGCGGCCGGCGCGCCTGTCGTCTCCGGCCTCGCAAGCGCCCATTGGTCGGTGCAGCAATATACCAACCCGGCCGGCCAGGAATTCCTGCGTCTCGTCAACGGCCTCGACACGCCGCTGATCTTCAACGGCACCTCCTGGACCAACAATTTCCTGGTCGGCACGGCGGCACTCGCCACCCAGAATGTCGCCGTGCGCAACACCGCCTATACGCTGAGCTTCTTCGGCACCGGCTCGGTGACCCTCTCCGGCGCTTTCGCCGGCACGCTGAACGGAACCGGCGCCGGCAACCGGGTGTCGCTCACCTTTACGCCGGCGGCCGGCACGCTCACCGTCACCGTCACCGGAACTGTGACCAATGCCCAGCTGGAAAAGGGCGTGGCCGCCACGCCCTATGTCGCCTCGACGATGATCACGGGCATTCCGGACGCCTCGCTGCTTTGCGCCGTCACCGCCTATCGCTCGCGACTGTGGTTCATCGAAAAGAACTCGACCAATGTCTGGTACCTCGCCACCGACGCCGTCAGCGGCGCGGCGACGGCGCTGCCGGTCGGCGGCAACATGAAATATGGCGGCACGCTTGTTGCGATCAACGTCTGGACGATCCCGGTGTCGACGGGCCTGCAGCAATGCCTGGTGCTGATCTCCTCGGAAGGCGAGGTGATCGTCTTCCAGGGCTCCGATCCTTCCAGTGCTGCCAATTGGGGCCTGATCGGCACCTTCAAGCTCGGCCGGCCACTCGGCACCGATCGGTGCCTGCTGTCGGTCGGCGCCGATCTCGCGATCATGACCACCGATGGCATCGTGCCGATCACCAAGGCGGTGCAGCTCGATCGCGGCGCCGCCAGCCTCGGCGCCATTACCGCCAGGATCGGCCCGACATGGCGCGCGACCGTCGCGGCGACCGGTACGACCTCGCAGGAATGGCAGCTTTCGAGCTTTCCGGCGCGGCAAATGGCGATCGTCAACCTGCCGTCTTCCTTCGGCCCCTATCAATATGTGATGAACACCGAGACCGGTGCCTGGTGCCGCTTCGTCGGCATGCCCGCTTCCTGCTGGGCGAGCTGGCAGGACCGGCTGTTCTTCGGCGCCGCCGACGGCACGCTTTACGAGGCCGAAGTCGGCGCCAACGACAATGGCGCGGCGATCGACGCGCTGATGGTCGGCGCCTGGAGCCGCTTCGGCGACGGGCTCTCGACCAAGCTTTCGAAGCTGATCGGGGTGACGGCCGAGATCGGCGTGTCCACGCTGATGTATGGCGGCATCTCGGTCGACTATCAGACGAAAGTGCCGACAGCGCTTCTGTCGTCGGTCGAGAACAATGCAGCGGCGAAATGGGGAACGGCAATCTGGGGTATTTCGAAATTCCCTGGCCTTTCGCTGGTGCGCAAATTCGCCTCCGCCGGCGGCGCCGGTTCGGCGCTTGCGCCCACCATCCGGGCGCTGATCTCGGGCTCGTCAGGCTCGGTCTCGGAAGCCGCTGTCGTCGGCGGCTCGCTGCTTTACGAGAGGGGCGCGCCGATTTGATCGTCTGCGAACCCAGTGCCGAGATCGCCGCCTGGGTCGGCGCCAGGATCGGCGTCACCTTCCACCCGCCCTACACCACGCTTGCCCATGTCGAGCGCGGCCGGATCATCGCCGGCTTCGTCTTCAACGTCTGGACCGAGCACGATATCGAGATCTCGCTCGCCGCCGACCGGCTGTCGCTGACGCTGATGCGCGCCGTCTTCGACTATGTCTTCAATCAGCTCGGCTGCCGCCGCGCCACCTGCCGCACCCGCGCCGACAACATCAGCGCCCAGAGGCTGCTCGCCAGAGTGGGCGCTGAGCCGGAAGGCCGCCAGCGCGGCTATTTCGGCGATTGCGACGGCCTGCTTTACGCCATCATGAAGGAGGATTTTCCCCATGGTCTCCACGCCAAAGGCCCCCAAGGCGCCTGATCCGACCCAGACCGCCGCGGCGCAGACCGCCACCAACGTCGACACCGCCATCGCCAATGCGGGCCTCAGCCACACCAACCAGTACACGCCCGACGGCTCGCTGGAATACAGGGTCAGCGGCTATCAGACGATGACCGACCAGAACGGCAAGACCTACAGGCTGCCGACCTATTCCGCCTATCAGACCTATTCGCCCGAGAACCAGGCGATCTACGACCAGACGCAGCAGACGCAGCTCGGCCTTGCCAGGCTCGCCAACGACCAGACCGCCAAGGTCTCCGGCATCCTCGGCACCAATGTCGACCTCAGCGCCGGCAATGTCGACAAATATGTCAACGATCACTGGCGCTCCGGCTTCGACAACCAGTGGAACCGCGACCGGGCGAGCCTCGAGCAGAGCCTCGCCGACAAGGGCATCGCGATGGGCTCGGCGGCTTACGACAACGCCATGCGCGATTTCTCCACCCGCAAGCAGGCCGCCTCCGACCAATATCTCGGCGACATGTATTCCAATGCGCAGAATTCGATCCTGACCGAGCGCAACCAGCCGCTGAACGAGATCTCGGCGCTGATGTCCGGCTCGCAGGTGCACCAGCCGAGCTACGTCAACACGCCGGCCACCCAGCTGCCGACGGTCGACCAGGCCGGCCTGATCAACGAGAACTTCAATCAGAAGATGGGCCTCTACAACCAGCAGCTCGCCCAATCGAACGCCGCCATGGGCGGCCTCTTCGGTCTCGGCGGCTCGCTGCTCGGCGGCTGGGCGAAATCCGACCGGCGGCTAAAGGAAGACATCCGCCGCGTCGGCACGCTGGACAACGGCCTGCCGGTCTACGCCTTCCGCTACAAAGAGGGCGGTCCGATGCAGATCGGCCTGATGTCAGACGATGTGCGCGAGATTCACCCCGACGCAGTGTTCGAACATGCAGACGGCTTCGACCGTGTCAACTACGAAAGGGCAGTGGCATGAGGGGTTTCCTCTTTGGTGGCGATACCGGCAAGAAGCAAAATGAGATCAGCGACGAGCGCAAGCGGCTGGCCCATGCCATGCTGCAGCAGGGAATGGATGCGAGCCCGGTGCAATCTCCGTGGCAGGGCGCGGCGCGCCTTGTCCAGGCCCTGATGGGAGGGCTGGCGATGCGCCGGCAAGAGCAGGAGATGGGGGCTGATGAACCCGGCAACGACAATTTCGCACCGCTGCCCGGCAACCCGCCTGTTCCCGGTGATAGACCCCTCTATGCCCCACTTCCAGCGGCGAGCGATGGCCGTCAGCAGCCCGCGGCGGCGCCTGCCGCCCAGAAGGGCGAAAAGCCAGGTGAGATCAGCCCGCAGACGCAGGCCGAATTCTTCCTGCAGGAGGATCCTCGTCTGATCGCCAGACTAAACGCCGCCAAATCGCTCGAGGAAGCGCAACGCCTGATGAACAGAGCCTGGGCTTTTAAAGGCTACGATGAGCCGGGGAACGAGGAGGTCGCCCACCGGCTCACCAGAGCCCGGAGCTTCATGCCACAGTTTCAGACGCAAGGCGCGGCCGATCCCTTCGCTCTGCCCGACACCCCGCCCATTCCGACGCCCCGGCCGGCTTCCGGCAATCCGCGGGAGACGATGAACAGAGGCCGCGAAGGGGCAGGGGCCGCGCTCGTGAATGCGCTCCTGGCGCGGCTGTAAAATGGCCGGTGACAGGCGCGATTCAGGCTTTCAAGGGCAGCAACTCGTGAAAGCTCGCTCGGCGCCGGGAGCAGCCACCATGGCGCCGCCGGCAATTTGACTACTGCACAACTTTGGGCCTCGTAATCTCGGGGCCTCTTCCTTTCGGAGCAAGGTAAAATGCCCAGAAACCCATCAACCGGCGTCTATTCGAAACCCGCCGGCACGACACCCTCCGTCGGCCAGGTCATCGATCCCGCGCCATGGAACGCGTTGACCGTCGACCTTGGCAACGAAGTCACCAACTCGCTGCCGCGCGACGGCTCGGCGCCGATGACAGCGCCACTCAAGGCGGCAAGCGGCACGGTTTCGGCGCCCGGCATCGGCTTCGCCACCAACCCGCAAACTGGCCTTTATCTGAAGGGTGGCGGGCTCTTAGGGTTCACGCAGAACGGCGTCGACGTCGGCTTCGACAAGGCGTTGGTCTATGCGGCGAAGTCGGGCGATTACACGGCGGTGGCCTCCGACGACAATGCGGTCCATCGCTTTACCCAAGCCGTGACGCTCACCCTCAACGCAGCGGCAACGCTCGGCGCAAACTGGCGCTATTGCGTCATTGCCGATGGCGGCGACGTGACGATTGATCCCTCCGGCTCGGAGACGATCGATGGTGCGGCAACGCTTGTTCTCAAGAACGGCTATAGCGTCAACATCACAAGTTCGGGTGCCGCCTTTTTCACCGATAAGCTTTCCACCAGGATCGGGAGTAAAGCCGATAGTTCGGCTGTAGGGGATTTCGTCGTCGGCCTCATCCCTTCCAACAACGGTAGCAGCCCGAACACCCATATCGACTTCACCCCCGGCTCGGCCAGGTCGGGGTCGAGTTTCGTTTCCAGCGCGGCGTCGTTCACCAAAAGGGTGACGGGAACATTTGCGGCAGGAACGGGCGCGGGCGGCCTCGATGCCGGCGCCGTCGCAGCAAATGCGACATACTTCGCCTATGCCTTGCGCAAGGACGCCGACCTGTCTTTCGACGTGGTTTTCTCGACCTCAGCGACGATCGGCGGCATCACCACGACACTGCTCACCGGCTATACCATCGTCAAATGCATCGGCGTCGTGCTGACCGATGGAAGTTCGAATATTCGGCCGTTTGTCCTGTATCCACGTGACGAATATACGTTCGTGATGCCGGTCAAGGATGCGATCGGTGCTGCTATCTCTACGACTTCGGCACTCCTGGCGCTGACAGTGCCAAATGGGGTTAAGGTCAAGGCGAAGCTGCGCTTCGAGTTCACATCGTCGGCAACGACCAACGCGGCTCTGCTATCAGACCCTGCACAAGGTGCCCTTGTAGCCGGCGCTGGCAGTGACGGCGCCAACGTCGGCTCTATCCAGGTAGCGAGCGGTTTTGCAGTGGGATCGCAGGAGATATGGACAAATACGAGTCGGCAAATTCGTATGACGTTGGGCGGGTCAACCGGTAGCATCTGGATCTGGACCGATGGCTTTCATCTCCCTTGCGGAAGGAGCTCTTGAATAAGCTCCACGCCTGTGTTTGACATGCTGCTATCACGCCGGGAGTAGAAATGGCACAGGTCGACAAGGCATCGTATCGCAATCGAGGCGGCATAATCCAACGGCTCGTTACTGCTTATAAGCGCTTCCGCTATTTCACCGCGGCCGGCGAGAATCTCGTGGTGAAGCCCAGCGCTGAGTTTCGCCTGGTCGGTCATGCCATCTTCAAAGTTGGCGATAACGTCACGATCCAAGACCAGTCGTTCTTTCAACTTACAATGCCAGAGCCCAAAGTCTTTATCGGCAACAACACCGTAATCGGCCGGCGCAACATCATTACGGCGAAAAACCGGATATCAATCGGCAATGATGTCCTAATCGGCTCTGATGTCCAGATCATCGATCACGGCCACGGCATGAGGCGCGATACGCCAATCAGGCTTCAGAAGGCCGAAATCGGTTTTGTCGAAATTGGTAACGATGTTTGGATTGGCGCTGGCGCCAAAATATTGATGAACGTTACGATAGGGACTGGAGCGGTAATCGGGGCAAATTCCGTGGTAACTACGGACATCCCGGACTATGCAATTGCAGTTGGTTCACCGGCGAAGGTCATTAAATACCGCAGCTAAATCGGTCCGGCCAATAACAAAGAGCGGTAGTGAGGAAATGCCGGCGTCTCGGCGTCTCACACACCGCTATACTGTCAAAGTGCTCGCAGCGTCACATTTACCAAGCCACTTAAGTGGGCTTTCAACTCGCTAGATTTGATAAAGCGAAAATATAGATACTCGTATGCGAGAGATGCGTTATCCCACGAGATTTTTTTGGATGATATTTCAAGCTCAGCTTGCGGTCCACTCAGATCGATATCTTTTGCGCTGGCCCAGGCGTCGCAGAAAAAAGCGATACGAGCGGGGTTCGTCGAATGAACTGGCTTTACGCCTGGCGCCGAGTCGATGCCGAAGAACTCTATGTGATGAGGCGTAAATGCCATCCTGGTCTGTCCGCCCCAAATGATGTGAAATTTCGAGGTATAATCAGCAAACCCATATTCCGAGGCCTCGCCCGGCATCGGAAACTTGTCGGTGATCCAATAGTTCGAAAAAGTCGACCATTGTGGATTATCAATAAGATATTGCGAGACCGCCAAGTCTTTTGCCGCTCGTGCCTGCCAAGCTGCGTAACTTCCCCACCACCGATTTGTAAATAATGTAAGAACGACCAGAAGTAACACGAACGAAGCTCTCTTGCCCTGCAAGCTAGGCGTTTTTCGCTCCAGAAATCGCAAAACACCGACCGCGATCACGGCCAGGGGAAGGGGCATCAGAATCCCATTTCTCATCAACACCCCAAGCTCCGGACTCTTTCCGACAAGGATATAGGGAAGAGTTCCGCAAAGAAGTGAGAAGAGCCCAAAGCTTACTATCTTAAGGCCGCCGTCTGGTCTCCGATTGTCGATATCCGGATTCCCGGCGGGTGGCGTTCTCAGGAGGAAAAATAAAGTGACAAAGAACATCGAATATATGAAAACAGCAAAAAATACATAAAAATTAAACTCAAACCAAATTGCAATAGGTCTAAACGCAACAGGCTTTACAATTCCGTTAACCACGAATCGGTAAGCATTATATGCGATGCTCGGGAGATTTATATCAAAGCTGTTATAATTCTTGTAAAGACCAGTTTTCTCATAATAAAATCCCTTATACGCCCAATATGCGATAGGAAGAGCTGCAAAATCTAGTTTTGATCTGCAGAATGAAAAAAATGTGGATATGAACCCTCGTAAGCCAACCCGCCGGGCCGCGTCGTTACTGTGGACGAGGTATGCAAGGAGGAAAGCAGCGGCGTAAAGTACAAGCAAAGAATTAAGCGTAAATGACGCAAAGTAAATAAGGAGGGATGCCCCTCTGGAGAGGTAGTGAAGGCCTCCACGAATCCGTTCAACTGAGATAAATAGGTACGTCGCCACCAAGAATAACGCATAGGCGTTGAAGTAAGTTGAGTATGTGATTATTACTGTAACGGTAGTTATTGGTAGCAGGTTCGAAAAAAGCGCAATATAAAAAGATTCTCGTTCATTGAGAAACCCGCTTCTTAAGGCGATAAGATAAGAAAAAATAACAGCGACGTATACGCCGAAAATTACTACAGATTTAAGCAGAAAAACATTTGGAATATAAGATAGAGGCCAAACGTAATATGTGAACATTGGTACAGCTGCGGACGAATACATGTTCATGATTGCGTTCCAGTCTCTAAAAAATAGTGACGAGAACAGGCCGGCGTCTTCCGCAAATATCCCTTCATTCAAGAAGGCCATCCAGTGCGTGCACAAAACTGAAATAGTCAGCAGAACCAAGCTGCTGATCCTGGGCACGCGTTGAATGTAGTCGCTCATGATGTCTCCTGAGATTCCAAATTCCCCAAAAAGTGGCTGCGGAAATGCTTTACGCGGTATCAATCTCTAGTGGCGAGCACGTTCAATCCTCCGCCTGTGGGGATGACCGATCTAACAAAGTCCGGGTTTCGCGGTAGTTTTCGATTTCTGGCAACATCGGATATCTCATATCCCATGCTCCAGAGTGAATTCAGAATCGCGTCAAATTTTTCTGGCTGCGATTTGTATACGTACGGCGCAAGCTCCAATAGAATTTTAGGCTGGTACTTTTCTATTGTTGCCTTGGAGCCAAGCAACACATCGCTTTCGTTTCCGTCAACGTCCAACTTAACGAAATCAATGCGATCGATCCCGTTTGCTGCAACAAATTCATCAAGTGTACTCATAGCCGCGCCAACTGTACCCATCAGGCGGCCGTGATGTTCAACATGCAGATCGCCTGTAGTTTCTAGCGGCCAACTCGAATACACCGCGTCAGGCAATTTAGTGTCAGTTGTTGCCATGAGCATCATCTGATGGGCGCTGATACGCGGCGATAACATTGGATTGAGTGCGATATTCGCCTTCTGTTTTCGGAATGCAAAAGCGGTCGGTTCAAAGGAAAACACCTTGCCGCGTGCTCCGACAAGTTGTGCCAACGGCAAGGTATGTGCTCCGATGTTTGCGCCGATATCGAGAACGACATCGCCTTCGTTCACTAGCCGCGCATAGAGCTTCAGAGTTTGCACCTCAAAACCACCCAGGACGTAGATTGCCAGATCTATCCCTTCCTTGAGGTCGATAGACCAAGTCACTCCCCTCCGCACGGCGATAAGCTCTGACGGAAGGTGAAAAAGACCGCGCCCCCAAAGAATTGCCGTCGAAATAGAGCGCGCAATCCTGATTTTGTTGCTGGTCGATAGCATGTGTTTTCGTCCTAAGTTGTTGGTGGCCTCACGGACGCGAGCGTTTGCTGAGGATCAGATTGCAGTATTGGCTGGCGTCCTGCGGGTCAAACTGAGCGCCGTCAAAATTATGCAAAGCAGCACCGCGGATCATTTGTATTTCCAGATCAAGTCGATCGATAAAGGTGAGGAGAGCTGCCGCATCCACGCCGGCCTTTGAGAGGCCGTAAGGCCAATACTCCATCAAAATCTTGATATTCACGTTTTCCTGCAGCACGCGCTCAGCGCCCCGCAACACGCTGAGTTCGTAGCCTTGGACATCGATTTTAATCAGATCTACGCGCGTTCCGCTTGGGAAATACTGATCGAGGCTCATGACTGGGACACTGATTGCCTGTCGACCGTCACCGCTGTCAAAGGTACGATGATCGACATTTAACTCGTCAGATATGAAGAGTTTGATAGCTCCGCTTCGCTCCCCAACCGCAGCATGATTAAATCGAACATTGCCCAGGTTCCGCAAATTTTCTCTTAGTCTATGATAGTTCGCGGGGGCGGGCTCAAAGGCATGCACAATCCCACGGCTGCCGACAAGGCCTGACAGAAAGCGAGTGTAAACCCCGATATTTGCACCCACATCCACAATCGTCATGTCAGGCCCAACAAGCTCTCGTAGTAGCGCTCGCTCAGTCCGATCTGAATAGCTCTTCCATACGCGATAGATTGGGTGGTAGAGCGGAAAACAATACCTATACAGCAGATTGGCGATGGAGATGATCGTTGTGTTCATCGTTGTTACTTTGCGATCAAGTGCGCGCTAAAGAACGACGCGAACAGTCTGGGAAACGTACGGGCAAGCCGCCTATCAAGCGGGAGATAGAGCCGATAAAGCCAGTGTGGTACCGGAAATACTCTGGATATGCCTCCAGTCGCCATGTAGGCGATACTCGTAAAATAACCTAGTTTGGTCGCCTTTAAATCGTATTGATTTGACAATGGTGCTAGCCAATCGTGACGCGAAAAGAACATCATATAGGGCATTGCCTGGTTTGAAGACGATAGGGGACCTTCAATCGTGTCTAGAACGGGTTGCGAAATTTGGAAATTAACCGGTTCATGATGGAAGAACTTAAGCAAGGGAAAGGAAACGGCAGAGAAAAAAGGTTCAACGAGTACCAGCTGCCCCCCTTTCTTAAGCTTTCGGCTTGCGCCGCTTAGAAAGAAAATAGGATCACGCAGGTGATGTAGTACATTTGTCATGGTGATCACATCAATACTGCGGTCCGGGATATCCTGTAAGTCTGCGATGTTATGACAATCAAAAACGATGTCTAAATATTCGAGATTGAGGACGTCTGTAGTTGTTACATGCGGCTGGAATATTTTCAGTGGTGATGTGCCGCTACCTATCTCTAGTACCTTTTTCTGAGAAAAGTTTGGGATATCGTCGAACAACTGTGAGTACAGTTCGCGATACCAAAGCATTAGATTGCGATTGCTTTGAAGTCGGTTACGATTCTCCAAAGTCGTTGCTAGGTCATGATCGTAAAGTTCTGTATTCTCGATCTTCATCTCAGATGAACTTTATTCGCCGAGCAGAAAAGGCGAGCATCGCCAATAGGATAACGCCGTGGCGCCAACGAGAAATATTTGTTTCTCCATAAAGCCTTTGGCGATAGCAGATTGGAACCTCAACTATCTTGAGGCCCATTCTTGCCGCGCCGAAAATTAGATCGAAATCTCCAAATGGATCGAAATCGCCGAAGTAGGAACGATTTCTGGCGAGCTTCAGATAATTGGACCTACTGATAACCTTTGTTCCGCAGAGGGTGTCTTTGAACCGTTGGCCGAGAACAAACGAGAAGGCCATAGCAAAAAACTTGTTCCCTAGTAGGTTGAAGAAGCGCATCGCTTTCTTCTCCATTGGATACACAAGCCGGGTTCCGTTGATGAATTCGCCCTTGTTGTCCTTAATCGCAGCGTAGAATTTTGGAAGATCCTCGGGTGGAACGGTCATATCTGCATCAAGAATCATAAGGATTTCATTCGAAGCAAGGCGGAATCCCTTTCGAACAGCGTCCCCTTTTCCCTTTCCTTCTTGCTGGTCAATTAGAATTCTACGCTCTGATCCATAGCGGGCTTGTGCGGCCTGGATCGCACTCCAGGTCTCATCCGTTGAATTGCCCTCGACGAAGATAATTTCGTCTTTGGGCCCCATGGGTGGAATGCGCCTGACAATTGCGTCGATATTGCCGGCCTCATTTCGAGCGGGCACGATGATTGAGACGGATGGCGCGTCGACTTCTTTCATCGCTATAGGTCTTGCGACGGCGATGTTCAAAAGACAAAGATTTCTGAATACTGGCAGAGGGGCGATGTAACGGTTGATAAAGTTGCTGACGAGCGGAATATACAGCGGGACTAGGACTTTTTGATCTAAGCTGATCAACTCGAAATTTTCGAGTTCCAGCAGGTTACGAACGTCCTCATGCGCTAACCAGTTTGCCTCAGGTAAGTTGCCTCGCCAGCCCAGGGCCGACGCGAGATTAACCAAAGGTCGCCATAGGGCGCTATAATAGGTAAGAACGAGGCGGGTTTCCGGATGGCACGCCTTATGCAGATCGGCGAATAGCTTTTGAATGTCGCGTTCATAGTGGATAAGTCCACCGATCACTAAGTATTCGGCGCAGGTTTGCTTAAGCTGTTGATAAGGAAGCACTGCATTTTCTCGAAAGCTCTCAGCGGAGGGGCTTTCGCTAGACTCTGGACGGAACGCGACTCGACCTTGGGGCATCGCACCTATTAGAAGTGACGAAGCAGGATCGATTTCTACGACGGAATTTTGAGGAAGTATAAAAAGCTCCAGGTACTTCCGGAGAAGGGAATAGAAATATTCTCTCATTAGTTCTAACTTTGCAAGACGCGCGCCAAGCGCCACCGGCCGTAAAGGATCGCTGCCGGCAGGACATAAGCTGTGAAAAATAGGAGATGGATAGCTGTCGCTACAAGAAAGCCTTCAGTGGATGAGCGCCCCAGGAGAATGAATGCAGAAACTACTGAAGCATGAAAAGTTCCGATACCAGAGGGTGCAGCAGGAAGCATCAGGCCTAGAGCCCCTGCGAACAACACGACGAGCGCCTCTTCGTAGCTGAGTGCCACTCCCACAAATTGTGCGGCAAACACATACGAGAGAGCGTACGCTGACAACCACATTAACAATGTAAGAATGCTGGGAGAGAACAGGTTGTTGAGCGTCATTTGCTCACCCACGCTGCGTATTAGCACTGCGACATGTCTATTAAAGAAGGATTCATGCCCGAAATAAGTGAATACCGCGCGGGCCCATCTCAGGAGAAGCGCGTTAAAGTATTTCACTAGCACAATTGCACCGAATGCAAGTCCGAGAGCCGAAGATATTGAAACAAATAGTATGTCAGTGTGGGCGGAATCCATCGATAGTGTTAGGATTACAGCAGCTAATACGCCGACGGCAGCGATCGTAATCAGATCGATTACCTTTTCAACCATTAGACTGCCAAATACCTCGGCTTGAGCTATTCGGCCTACGACATGGCTGTAGTGGACTCGCAACAGATCTCCACCTCTTGCAGGGAGAAACATATTGCCGCCGAGGCAGAGAATGGAGGCTATAAGAGAGGTGCTCTTGTTAAGTTTTCCACCTATCAGCAGCTGCCAACGGCAACCGTATATCACGGCAATCAAAAGAGCCGTAATCGAAAATGGCCACAGAGATGCTGGGTGAACGCCTTCCTTAAGTATACGAATAGTATCTTGCCAGCTGATCGAGCTAACCAGGAACGCAAGCAGTGCGAGGCTCACAAGATAAGCGAAAAAAGTGCGAGCACTTATTTTTGAACGAGCTTGTGCGGCCATCTAATTCGATCTTCGAAACCTGAGAGTCTTGAAGGCTAGACAGGCCGTGACTCCTGCCACTGGCCCCGGCAAATCTGGGAACACGACATACAGAGCGGCACCGCTTTAGCCGTATTCCGGCCCTCGACTACCCTTAAGAGAAAACTTTAGCAATAGACAACGATTATTGTACTGAGCGGTACCTTTATTGGGTCGCCGCGGAGCCACAGTTCAACACTCGTCTCCGTTCGGGAGGCGGGTTTATCCACAGCCCTCCGGAGTTCCCGATGCTCGTCCACAACTGGCGCGCCGTGGTCAGGCACGCCTGGTCCGTCCGTCTGATGGCGCTGGCGCTGCTCTTCATAGTCCTTGAGCCCGTGATCAATTTCGTCGCCGCAACTTGGGTGTCGCGCAACCTCTACATCCAGATTGGCATGTCTACGGCATCGGGGCTCTTCGCTGCGGCGGCGATCGTCGCCCGCGTCTTCGTCCAGCAGAAAATCTCAGGAGAACTGAATGGCAAACCGCCTGCAGAAAGGTAGCGCCGCAGCCGCGATGGCAGTTGCATTGGTCGGAAGCTTCGAAGGGCTCCGGCAGCACGCCTATCCGGACCCGGCCACTCAAGGCCAGCCGTGGACGACCAACGGTGTGAAGCCGGGCGAGCAAGCGCGCCAACTGGGCCATCGTGACACCCCGCAAACAATAAACTCTGACGCGAGTAACCTTTGGGGGCGCTTCCAATCCCGGCATGATTGCGCTATTCCCGCCGAGAGACGGAGGGATTGGACGTTGGATGCTCTTGCACATCGGGAGTCGGAGATACAAGCGCGCGGTCGCATACGTGGATTGGATGGGCTTAGAGCAATATCATTGCTTTTGGTGCTGATGGCTCATTGGTCACCAATCCCTTATCTCAACAAAGTCGCCGAATGGGGGCGGGGCGGCCTATTAATATTCTTCGTGATCAGCGGGTTTTTGATCACGAGAATACTCATAGGCCTGGCTCGCCGAAGACCTCGGATTGAGGGGGTACAGCTTCTCAAAGGCTTCTATGGTCGGCGATTCTTCCGAATCCAGCCTATCTATTATCTGGCGCTCGCATTTGTCATTTGCATGGGATTGAATGGTGCTGTGCGGGAGGATGCGATTTATCACGTCTTCTTCGTGCAAAATCTTTCAAATGTGGTGCTCCGGAATGATATCGGAACTTACGGACCAGCCGCTCCGTGGTGGTCGCTTGCAGTTGAAGAGCAGTTTTACGTTTTCTGGGCCCCGATCGTTATCTTCTTCCGGCCGAATGCTTGGAAGCTTTCGCTATTCGGGGCATTTGCGGTCGCGATCGGCTGGCGTACTTTCGCCTGGTACGCCGATCTTGGCCAGGCGAACGTTCTGGTCACGCTCGGAAATCTGGATTCACTTGCTGCCGGCGCAGCGGTCGCCATCATCACCTCGACAGTTCGGATTACCCCAGCGGTGTCGCGCAGCTTCTCGGCGATGATGGTGGTTGGCATCGCGGCACTCTGCCTGCTGTCATATACAGAGATGAGCCAAGGAATATTCGCGTTTCGGAGTAGCCTTGTTGGAAAAGCGCTTGCCGATGTGCCGGTTTATATGATCGCCTCATCGCTTATATTTTTCTTCGCTGTTGGCGGCGCGAAAACCGCAGCGAAGGTGATGGAAAATCCCGTCCTAGTGTTCATAGGCAAGCGTAGCTACGGTGCCTATGTCTATCATCAGGTCGTGAACTACACGTTCTTTTTCGTCATTACACCGCTTTGGCTGGAGCCAAATTTTGGCATCCAACGTCAGTTGCATGGTTTCACTGAGTTTTGGGCTTTCACGTCGATCACGCTGCTGTTGGCGGCCTTGTCCTACAAATACATCGAGCAGCCGATATTCAGGGTTCGTGATCGGATCTATCCGACTACTTGATAGCGTTCATTGAACGTGTCGACCTTACTGAATGGCGAAAAACAGGTCGCCCGTCTCCTTTCGAGACGGGTGCTTTGCCGTATTCAAAATCTGGAGCCTCCCATGCTCTCGCCGACTGGCGCGCGGTGATCAAGCACGCCTGGTCCGTCCGTCTGATGGCGCTGGCGCTGCTCTTCATCGTCCTTGAGCCCGTCATCAATTTCGTCGCCGCAACCTGGGTGTCGCGCAACCTCTACATCCAGATCGCCCTTTCCACGGCATCGGGGCTCTTCGCTGCGGCGGCGATCGTCGCCCGCATTTTCGTCCAGCAGAAAATCTCCGGAGAACTGAATGACAAACAGTCTACGGAAAGGTAACGCCGCGACCGCGTCGACCGTCACCGAGGGCTGAGGGTCCGACGCGGCGGCGCGGTTCCCGTTATCCAATGGTCGTGGCGCGTTTGCCGCGCATGGGCAAAAACGGAATCACCCTGGGGACGCGCGAGGCATACGACCGGTAGTCTGGGAATGCCGCCCGGAGCACCGTCTCTTCGTTGCTCATTCGGCGAAGTTGCAGACACCAATGCACGATTCCGAGAAATACCGTCCACGGAGAAAAGCTGAACAGGATCATTCCGATAATGAATATCTCCTCGGTCAGATAGAGCGGGTGCCGGACGATGGAATATGGCCCCGTTGTGACCAGAGCTCTTGCGCCAGGTGCTATGCTGAAACTGCGGCCGAGGATCGCAAGCATATATGCCGATGAAAGGAAGCCGACGATCATCAGAACCATTGCGGCAAGGCGCACAGCATCTGGCAACGCCATTGGCGGAGGCAGGAAGGCGATCAGCAGGAAGAGGAAGGTGCCTCCCATCGCCGTCAGGTATGGTTCAACGCCGCGCGCAGACCGCACCTGGGGCATTCTCGTCAGGGTCACGACACACATCATGCCGATAAATAAGATCGCAGCGATCTCAGCTATCAGGAATACGACGCCTTGGGACGGATAGTCGCCGGTCGTCATCGTCCGAGCGATCTTGGTCCACACAACAAGTATTGAATAGGAGCAGATGCCAATCCTGCCGATGACATCTGCAATAATCAAGTGTCGATTGTTCATTGGTGCCCCCGCGTTGTTTGGACGCATCTTCGCACGGTTGCGGAAAGTGGCAATCGCAACCGTTTAAATTGGTGAATACCAACTATTAGGGATATGACTTACACGGACGCGCCGCCGGCGGTGTCCGTCAATGCAATGACACGCGATGCGCCAGCAGCCGGTCGATGCCGGCCCGGATGCGAATGCGGCGGATGATCTCGACGTGCGTGAAAACGCAGGCGAGCGCGGCCACGACGATCAACGCGGTTCCGATCAGCGCTGTCGGCAACGGCAGTGACCAGTCGATATAGCCATCGGGGAGTGACGCCCCACTGCGACCTGCTTCGGCTGTGCTTGCGGCGGCATTGGCAAGCACCAGCCCGAGCAGCGCAACATGCGCATGAACGAAGCGCGCCCTAAGAAACCGTTTCGGATGAAAAGCAAGATAGATGCCGAAAATCGTCATCGATGCAAACGCAGCGAGAAGTTCCCACGGTCCCATCCCTGCCGCGCTGAGTAACATGAGAGGCAGGCGCAGCACCGGCAGCAGCGTCAGGTAAAGCTCCCAAGCAAACGGGCGTGATGGATACATGGCCAGCAGTAGCATGCTGGCGGCAAATACCGCACCGATGGCATAGACCAAAGCAGGTCCGAGACGAACAAAAGTCAGAACCAAGATTCGCATTCGCTTTCCTCCTTCGGCAAGCTCTGGTTCCAGGCAGAATATTCGCAAATGCTTGAGCAAGGCTTATCGCTCGATCGGCGCGGCATGAATGACTCCGGCTGCGGCGATTTGCAACCTTCCACAAAACTTATCCACCTTAACGAGGCGA
Organism: Rhizobium sp. NLR10b; assembly: GCF_019685435.1. Classification (NCBI taxonomy): domain Bacteria; kingdom Pseudomonadati; phylum Pseudomonadota; class Alphaproteobacteria; order Hyphomicrobiales; family Rhizobiaceae; genus Rhizobium; species Rhizobium sp. NLR10b. Next base: position 106,131 of record NZ_JABDWV010000009.1, read on the forward strand.
TTTCATGAACATCGGTGGCGCGAGGTGCTGAAACACGCCTGGTTGGTGCGGCTGATGGCCCTTTCGCTGCCGCTCTGCATCGTCTTCAGGCCACACTACACCTCGTCGCCGCAACCTGGGTGTTGCGCAACCTCCACATCGAGCTCGCCATATCGGCCACGTCGGGTCTTTTCACCGCGGCGGCGATCGTCGCCCGCATCGTCTTCCAGCAGAAAATTTCAGGAGAACTGAATGGCAAACCGCCTGCAGAAAGGTAGCGCCGCGGCCGCGATGGCCGTTGCTTTGGTCGGAAGCTTCGAAGGGCTCCGGCAGCATGCCTATCCGGACCCTGCCACCCAGGGCCAGCCGTGGACGATCTGCTACGGCAGCACCAATGGCGTGAAGCCGGGCGACCATAAGACGGTGGGAGAGTGCAGGGCGCTGCTTTCGCTCGAGCTGCAGCGGTACGCCAATGGCATAGAGCAGTGCGTCACCGTCCCGCTTCCGGATGCCCGCTTCGTGGCGCTGACCTCGTTCGCCTACAATGTCGGCATCAGGGCGGCCTGCGGCTCGAGCGCGGTCAAGCTCATCAACCAGGGCAGGACGGCCGAGGGCTGCGAGGCGCTCCTCAAATGGAACCGCGCCGCCGGTATCACCTTTCCCGGCCTGACGCGCCGCCGGCAGAAGGAGCGCGCCTTCTGCCTGGAGGGCATCTGATGTTCGGCCTTCTCGACGCGCTGAAGATGGGCGCCGGCATCGCCGCCGGCCTTGCCATCTATCACCTCTATGCGGTCTCGATCGGCTACCCCTCTGCGGCGCGCCAGGCGCGCGCCGGTTACGTCCTCATGTCCGAAAAGACCGCGGCAGATGCACGGGCGGCCGAGATGGAACGCCAGCGCAACGCCGCGTCGCTCGCCAGCGAAGAGCACCGCAAGCGCCTTATGGCCGCGGAGGCCGCCGAGCAGGCCGCCAGTGACACACTCGAAACCGAGATCCAATCCTATGAACGTCAGCTTTCGCAAAAGAACCGTGCTTGCGCTGTCACTGCTGCTGATCGTGACTGGCTGCTCCGCCACTGAGCGCCTGAACAAGGCGGCGGTCGCGAGCGGGCAGGCCGCGGCCGGCATCGTGCTGCCGCCGCTGCCCGACGATCTCAGAAAGCAGGAAGCGCATGCGCCCGTGCGTGAAGGCGAGCCGCTGATTGCGATCCTCGCCCGCGAGCGCCAGGCGCTCGACCGCGCGAACGCCCGCCAGGAGCGCAGCGTCAAATTCTATGATGACCTCACCAGCCGATACGGAACACGCCGATGATGAATGCCATTTCGCTCGCCCTTGCCAATCCGATGCTGAACGGCGCGGGCGGGAGCGCCGGAGACCCCGACCGCTACATGTTCTTCGCCACCCGCAACCGCATGCCGTCGGGCGCGATCGTCACCGCCGCCTCCGGCACGAACTATGTCTGCACCAAGATCGTCGTCAACACGCCGCAATATAAGACGCGGACCTTCCGCTTTCATCTCTCCGGCTTCGCCTCGACGGAAGGCGGAAATTCGCCGCAGGAAACCGTCGTCACCGGCACGATCGGCACGCCGGGCAATTCCGTGGTCGCCGACGCCATGTTCGTCCGCGTCGCCGGCGTCTTCTACCCGTGCACCTTTGCCGGGGCGAACACGGTGACCGTTGCCGACCAGACGAACGGCGCCTGGACGGACGAGCTCACCATTCCCGACGTCGCGCCGGAAAGCGAAATCGAAATCTGGCTGTTTTATCACACCGCCGTCGGCGAGAAGATCTGGCCGGTCTATCGCATCCAGAAGCATCGCGGCGAACGCGTCTGGGGCGCCGGCGATCTCGCCACCCTTCTTGCCTTCAAGGACAGCCCGCTCGCCGACAGCACCGCCGCGCTCGATACCGGCTACGGCACCCAAGCGCAGCCGCAATATTGGGGAGCCGATTTCATGGTCGCCAAGGGCGATTGGGATGGTAGGCCCGTCGCGCTGGCTTTCGTCGACAGCATCGGCGAGGCGCGCCAGGAATATTCGTCCGCAGCCGATGCGCGCGGCAATCTCGGCTGGTTGCGCCGGTGGCTCGACAGGGACGGCGGCCCGGGCCGCATTCCCCATTGCCTGATCGGCATGCCGGGCGCCGGCTCCGTCCGCGAATATACCGGCAGCGGCTCCTCGATCGCCACCAGGCGCCGGGACATCATTCGCGAAATCATCGCCTTCAACGGCAATAAATGGCCGTTCACGGTCATAGCAAACCAGATGGGGCAGAACGACACGGCCTCGACCTATACGCAGTTCTTCACGACCAACTACCGCTCGCTGGTCACCCGCCTGCGCGGCGAATATGCCGGCGTCAGAATCGTCGCCTTCCCGCCGCTCGGGCGGACGACGATCACACGCACCGTCACGCTGACCTCGGTCGGCACGGTTGCCACGGCGACCATCGCAAGCGGCCTCAACGGACTTGCGACAGGCCAGACCGTCAGTATTTCGGGCGCCACGCCCACGGCCTATAACGGCAGCTATGTGATATCGGTCCTCGACGCCAACACCTTCACCTACAATTTCGCCGGCGGCACCTCGCCGGCGACCGGGACCATCACCTGCAACGATCTCGGTCTCAGGGCCGAGTATCAGGTCTATGGAACCAACAACAGCTGGCCGTCGGACGGAACGGACGCTTCGGGCAAATGGCGGCTTCGCGATGATATCCTTGCGCAGACATCGGCTTGCTGCGACGCGGCAATCGATACCTACGCAGCCTGGGTCTCCCCCTCCAGAGGCGGTGTCTGGCCCGGCATGCTCGAGCTTGCGAGCACGACATTGACCACCCAGGCCGGAACTGACGGCGTTACCACCTATAACCAGATCGTCGTCGCGGATGCGAGCATCTTCAGGCCCGAGCAGACGATGCACATCTATTCCGGTCCGGACGGCCTGGCTCGCCTGAGCACGCAGGTCGTCGCCAGCATCGCCGGCAACGTCATCACCTATCAAGGCGTGAGCGCGGTGGTCATGCCTGTAGGGTCGGTGGTGCGTCCGGCGCCGTCTGTCGGGGAGCTTTCGCCGATATCCTTCATCCACCCGCAGCCGATCATGATCGACCGGATTTCGAGCGGCATTGCACAGTCCGAAAAGCTGAAATTCAATTTCTGAGGTGGCCTCGCCATGACATCCAATGACGATATCCTGCGCGCTCTGGGGCGCGTCGAGGGCAGGCTGACCGGCATCGAGGAAAACGTCGCGCTGCTCCGCCAGGAGATGAGCGACGAAAAGGCCAATGCCCATGAGGGCCGCGCCGTGATCCACAAGCGGCTCGACGAACAGGCAAGGCAGATCGCCCATCTCGATACCAGGGTGGCGATGACAGGCGGAGCCGACGCGCAGATCCGCGCCGAGATCAGGGCGCTCAAGGAAACCGTCGAGAAGAACCAGGAGATGGTCGGCCCGGCGCTCGACGAGTGGAAACGGATGAAATCGATCGGCTATGGCATCTCAGGGCTGATCGCCTTCGCCGGGCTGACGACGGGCGGGGTCATCGCCTATGCCAGCGATGGCGCGGTGGCGGCACTCAGGCATTGGCTGAAGATCAGTTGAGCGGGCGCCAACTTTGCGCTGTTGGCGCCTGGCGACTGACGGCGAATGCCGGCAAGTCAAACGCAGCAAAACGGCGTCAGCTCGGCTGATATAGTGCCGTATTTCTCCCCTTGCTAAAATTAGACTTTGCTAACGAACCAAAATGCCTTTTGTTTGTTATCCTCTTCAAGGAGGAAACGGACATGAAGAGCATGAGCAACCGCCAAGTTCGCGTTCCCGGGCCCCGGGAGCATGACGTTGCCGAGCATTGCCGCAAGTTTGGGATTGGCCCGGCGGAGGAGAAGAAGCTGAAAAAGCTGCTCGGGTCTCACGCGCCGCTGCATGAGATCCGGGCCAATGCGCCGCCGCCCCAGCCGAAATGGCGATAGCGCCGGAGCCGGAACTTCCGGCAACTATCCGGCGTTTGGATCGCCGGGCCGCGCGGCTGGTCTCGTCTCCTGTACCCCTGCTACCCCGGCAGGCGCTGCGCGGTCCACTGATTCCCTTGTTCCCGGCGTGTCGGCGTGCGGATCTGCCCGCGCACGCCGAGCCGTCAATGCCGCAGCTCGCGCGATAGCATCAGGATATAGTCGTCGGCGATATCGGCGACCACCATGGCTGCTTCGGCCGGCCGATAGCCCCTGCCGACAGCCTCGGCGACAATCTTCATCACCTGCGGTTCAAGCGCCTCCCGACAGTCGGCCAGGCTTTTGTCGTCCGGGCATTTGGCACGAAATTCCAAGATGTTATTCATGGCATACCCCTCCGTTTGATGTTGCGCGCTGCCTGATGCATGAAGCCGGTCCCTCTCGGGAAAAGCGGGTCACCATTCCGGTGCGCCGTGCCGGAACAAATTAGCGATTGAAAATACGATGTCACAGGGCGGGATGTATTCAAGTCGATGCTGATATTAAGGTAAGCCAGTAGGGTTAATTGGTAAAGCGGCAGTTGACTGGCCGTCGGCGGACCTGTCAGGTAATGGCGCAACACCTTGGTTCCGTGTCGCTTTTCGGAACGAAAAACCGGCGGTCTGTTGCTTTTTCGAGGGGAAATGCCGCCATTTACCATATGCTGCGAGGGCCGGCGGCCGCAGCTCTGTGCCGCAGCCGGCAGCCGCAAATCGCGACGTCATTGCAGGCCTTGTGCCACGGCTGTCCTCAGGCGGCAAGTGGCACAGCAATGAAGGTCTTACTGCCGTCGCGTTCGACGAGCAGCAGCACGGATTTGCGGCCGGCCTTGCCGGCTTCGGCGATAGCGGCCTTGACGTCGCGGGCATTGTGCACCGGCCGGTCGTTGACCGCGACGATGACATCGCCCGATTGAATGCCGGCGGCAGCGGCCGATTTGTCCGGATTGACGCTGGCGACCAGCGCGCCGCTGACCGAGCGCGGCAGGTTGAGCTGCTGGCGCACATCGGGCGTCAGCTCGGCAAGGCCGATGCCGAGGCTCGGCTGGCCGGAGGCCTGGCCCTGCGCTTCCGGGCTTGCCGCTGAGGCCTGCTTCTGGCCGTCGGCATTGGCGCCGACGGTGACGTTGAGATCGATGGTCTTGCCGTCGCGCCAGACGCCGAGCGATTTCCGCGTGCCCGGCGAAAGATCGGCGACGAGGCGCGACAGGTCCTTCGGCGTCTTGACGGTCTCGCCGCCGACCGAGGTGACGATGTCGCCGGGCTTCAGGCCGGCATGGGCGGCCGGCGTATCGGCGGAGACGGCGGCCACCAGCGCGCCGCCGGTCTTGTCGAGGCCGACGGCATCGGCAACGTCTTTCGTCACCGGCTGGATCTGCACGCCGAGATAGCCGTGATTGATCGAACCGTCCTTCTCGAGCTTGGCGACGATCTCCTTGGCCTCGTCCGAGGGAATGGCGAAGCCGACGCCGACGCTGCCGCCGTTCGGCGAATAGATGGCGGTGTTGATGCCGACGACCTTGCCCTCACGATCGACGAGCGGACCGCCCGAATTGCCGTGGTTGATCGGCGCATCGATCTGGATGAAATCGTCATAGGGCCCGCTATGCAGGTCGCGGCCGCGGGCCGAGACGATGCCCGCCGTCACCGTGGTGCCGATGCCGAAGGGGTTGCCGATCGCCAGGATCTGGTCGCCGAGCTTCAGCCTGTCGGAATCACCCCAGGCGACGGTCTGCAGCGGCTTGCCCGCCTCGACCTTCAACACGGCCACATCGGATTTCGGATCGGTGCCGATCAGCTTGGCCGGAAGTTCCGTGCCGTCGTCGAGCGTCACCTTGATGTCGAGCGCATTGTCGATGACATGGTTGTTGGTGACGATCACGCCGTCGGCGCTGATGATGAAGCCGGAGCCGAGCGCCATCGCATGTTCCGAACCTCGATGCTGCGGCGCCGGGCGAGGCAGCGGAATGCCCTGATCCTCGAAGAACTGGCGGAACTGCTCGTCCATCGGCGATTGCTGATCGGCGCTGACATCCGTCGTCTTCATCGTCGTGGTGATGGTGACGACGGCAGGCTTGTCGGCGTCGACGACGGAGGCGAAGGAGCCGCTCGCGGCGAGAACGCCGCCGGTATCGGAAGGCGCGGCAAAGGCGTTGGACGAATTGAGGGTGAAGGGGAGGCTGGCGGCGCCGGCGATGACGGCGGCCCCGACAAGCGCTGCGGCGTAATGTTTGCGGTGGATGCGTGACATGGGGAGGGTCCCTTGCGAGAGCGTTGGATTGCGATGGCGTCGTGGTTCCGTGTCTTGGACCTGGCGTCGGGTGAGGTCGCGCCAATTCCTCCGTTCGCCGGCGCCGATCGCCGGGGAGGCGACGATCGGGGAGGGGAAGAAGAATTCGCGCTCGGCATAAATATGAGCGCGGCAGATGGCTTTACAAATTAAATATTGATCATGTTTATGTTGCCGATTTGTAAGAAATTACATGCGTTTAATCTTCGCTGCCAAGGCTTGGCGTCAATCGCTGCTCCCGCCCGGATCACAAGGGTTTCTGACCTGCATCGCCTGGGCATTTGGCCAGGCAAAGGCCGCCTCCGCCGCAAGGATTAATGAGCTATTTCAGGGCGGTGCAGTGATCCGAGCGTCGCTTCAACGCCCATCGCAAAGCAAGCCATCTCGCGCTTTCCATCGAAATCGTATCTCAGGAACCGGCTGTAAACATAAAAGTTAGTAGACTCTAAATTATTTCTTGGTCAGGAAGTAATGACCGGGGAATCGGCCGCGGGCTAGTCTCGTCGGCGGCATCTGAGGGGCGATGAAGAATTCGGTTGAGCGGAGACGGAAAGCCGAGCGCGGGATGCAGGTGAAGCTGAGCGATGTGGCGAAGAAGGTGGGCGTCAGCCCGATCACCATTTCGCGCGCCTTGCGCAATCCGGAAATCGTCTCGGAGGATCTGCGCAAGGAGATTCTGCGCACGGTCGAGGAGATGGGCTATATTCCCAATCTTGCCGCCCGGGCGCTGGCCGGCCGCCACAACGGCACCATCGGCGTCATCACGCCCGCCCTGCATCAGTACGGTTTCGCCGGCCTGATGATCGGTATCGAGGATCGCTTCCGCGGCACGGAGTTCACCGTGCAATATTCCAGCACGCTGCACCATGGCGAGGGCGAAGCCGGGCTGCTGAAATCCATCCTGACGCAGAAGCCGGCCGGCGTCATCATCGCCGGCGCCGAATCCTATCGCGATCTTCTGCCGCTGATGGCGAGCGCCGCCTGTCCCATCGCCCATATCACCGATCTCAGCCAGGAGCCGCAAAGGCTGGTCGTCGGCCTTGATCACCATGCGGCCGGCGCCGAGCCCACCCGCTTTCTGCTGTCGAGGGGCTATAGTCGGATCGCCTTCATCGGCCGCGGCGCCGATGTCCGCTCGCGCCGGCGCATCGAGGGTTATGAGGCGGTGATGCGGGAAGCCGGCCGGTTCGACGACGATCTCATCATCGGCGGGGATGCGCCGAGCCGCATCGGCCTTGGCAGAGAGCTGTTTTCCCGCCTGCTCGAGCGCGTGCCCGATGTCGATGCCGCCTTTGCCCAGAGCGACGAACTGGCCTTCGGCGTGCTGATCGAATGCAAGGCGCGCGGCATCCGCGTGCCGGAGGATGTCGGCATCTGCGGCTTCAACGATCTGGAATTTTCGCCCTTCATCGAGCCGTCGCTGACGACGGTGCATATCCCGCGCTACGACATCGGCAACCGCGTCGCCGACATGCTGCTGCGCGTCATCCACGACGAGCCGCCCGACGAAGACAGGGTCAATTGCGGCTTTTCGATCGTGCCGCGCGGTTCGACGCGATAATCTGGCACGTGCCGCCATAATGGAAGTGGAGTTGGACCTTGATGCCTGGGCACAGCAAGGATTATTCCGTATATGGAGCGGATGGCGATCACTGTGCTGAAAAATGGATAAGACGGAATTGTCCTTCGACAGGATGCGCACCTTTGTTCGGGTCGCCGAGCGCGGTAACCTGTCAATGGTCGCAAGGGAGCTCGGCGTCGGCCAATCCACCGTGACGCGGCACCTCAATGAACTCGAGGAGGCTGTCGGCGTGCCGCTTCTCAGCCGCACCACCCGTCGCGTCACCCTGACGGAGGAGGGCAGTCGCTATTATACCAACTGCCTGCAGATCTTGCGCCTGGTCGAACAGGCTGCCGAGGAAGCCAGAGATGCCCGTCAGGCTCCGGCGGGCGCTGTTCGGCTTTCCTGTACGGCAGCGCTCGGTGTGATGCATGTCACGCGAATGATCTTCGATTTCCAGGACAGGCATCCGGACATCCGCATCGACCTCAACTTGACGGACGAGCGCATCGACCTCGTTCGTGAAGGCGTTGACGTGGCGCTTCGCCTTGGACCTCTCGCCGACAGCTCAATGAAACTCCATGCGGTCGGGGAGAGCCAGCGGCTGCTGGTCGGCGCTCCGTCCTATTTGTCCGCCCGGGGACGGCCGGAGCGCCCGGCCGATCTGTCACGCTACGAAACCATCGTGATGTCGAACGTGGCAGGCAGCAATCAACTCCTTCTTTCCTCTCCCGATGGCGCCAGCCTGATCATCCCGGTCGGCGGTCGGTTGCGTGTCGATCATGGGCTTGCGGCGCGCGAGGCTCTTGCTGCCGGACGCGGCATCGGTCCGACACATCTCTGGCTGATTCAAGATCTTCTGGACGACGGCCGGCTCGAGGTGGTGCTTGGAGACTACAGGCCTTTGCCGGTTCCGGTGAGCTTGCTGATTGTTCCGGAGCGTGCAGCCATTGCCCGCGTTCGGCTCCTCGTCGACTTTCTTGCCGCGGAGATTGCCAAGCTGCCGGGAATCCGGCCGTCGTAAGTCTTTGCTTCAAACATGCCGTTGCCACGGAACCGCCGCCCCGCTTTTGCGAAACAGGCTTCAACCTCCGAAAGACCGCTTGTCGCCGCGCCATCCCGTCTTGCGCAGAAACTGCTCCCAGTTGAGCGTCTCGGGATTGAGCCGGCGGCTCCATTCGAGATCGTGTTCCTTGCCGAAATAGCCATATTCGACCGCATATTCGACCATCCCGAGAATCTCTCGAACGAGAAATTCGTTGGCGGCGAGTTCCGGAAAATAGCGGAGCAGGCCATCCCTGGTGAAAGCATCTCGATACTCGGCCTTGAGGCCGGTGACGCGCTGGAAGGTTTCGACCATCTCCCGCGGGGAGATGACATCGCCGACGATCGGCAGCGTTTTGCCGTTGTAGCGCTCGGGGTGCGAGAAGATCTCGAGGACAACGGGCCCGGTCGCCGTCAGCGGATCGACGAAGGGCGCGCTGAAATCTTCCGGAAGATAAATCGGCAAGAGCAGGGTGTCGCCTTCCATGCGCGGCGCATAATACTCGATGAGGTTTGTGTAGAAGAATGCCAGCATGACGAAGGAATGAGAGATCGGCAGGCCGCGTATGTAATCTGCAACGCGCGCCTTGTCGGTAAAATGCGGCGCATATTTCGTTCCACCGGTGATCTTGTCGACATTCTCCAGCGTGCTGAAAACAATGTGCCCGACGCCGGCCTCCACGGCCGCATCCGCCAGTTGCCGGCCGAGGGGAGCTTCGGTCGTCTCCGGCGGGGCGATCGGCGGCGTCATCAGAAACGCCCCATCCGCGCCCCTGAATGCCGCGACGAACTCCTTCTGAAGACCGAGTTCGAGGGGCACGGCGGCGATTTCAGCGCCGAGTTTCTCAAGACGCAAGGCTTCGGGCGAATCCTTTCTTCGGGTGAGCGCACGGACACGGAAACGTCGGCTTTCAAGAAGCGTGGCAACGACGCTGCGTCCCTGTTTGCTCGTTGCACCCGTGACTGCGATCAGTGGCTTGTTGTCTGTAGACATGTCTTCATCCTTTCCCGTCACTCGACGCGGCCGGACAGGCCGGCGTCTTTGCGAGGCAGGGGGGCGCGTGCCCCGTTGCCGATTGCCCACCTCGATGGCGGCACTCTACCGAAGCATGTTTTGTCGCTGTAGACGGGCGGAATGAATAAGATAATGCCATTTTTCGGATAGATCGCGGGCGCATGCCGGCGTTCTTTCCCGAATGAATCAAGGGATCAGCAGGATACTGCCCGCCGCGCGCCCGGATTCCATCTCTTCGTGCGCCGTCGCAACGTCGGCCAAACGGTATTCGGCACCGATCTGCGAAATGATGCCTGTTTCCATCGCCCCGATGGCAGCCAGAGCAGCCTCGCGATACTGTCCGACGTCAGCGCACCAGGCCATGATGCTCGGATGGCAGAGGGCCTTGCCCGGGCGAAGTTCCTCGACAGGCACCGGTGGAATGGCGCCGGCGGCCTGACCGATGGTGACAGCCATGCCGAATGGGCGGACGGAACGTATGCTCTTGAGAAGCGTCTCGCCGCCGATCCCGTCATAGGCGACGTCGACGCCGAGCCCGTTCGTCAGCCGCTTCACTTCAGCGACGATATCGGCGCCGCGTCCGACGATCAGATGATCGGCTCCACAGGATACGGCGAGGGCTGCTTTTTCGGAGGAGCCGACCGTGCCGATCACGGTGGCTTCGAGCGATTTGGCCCAGCGAACGAGGATGCTGCCGAGCCCGCCCGCGGCCGCATGGATCAGAACGTGGTTTCCGGCACGCACATGATAGATCTTCTGCAACAACATGTAGGCGGTCATGCCTTTGAGGAGCGAACTCGCCGCCGTTTTTGTCGAAACGGTATTCGGCAGCTTGATCGCCCTTTCAGCGGCAATGTTGCGCGCGGAACGATAGGCGCCGACCGGAGGCCCGGCATAGGCGACGCGATCACCTCTCTCGAACATTGAGACGCCCGGACCGACGGTCTCGACGATTCCAGCCGCTTCGGCGCCGATCACCGCGGGGTAGGACGGCAGCGGATAGATGCCTTTCCGGTGATAAATGTCGAGAAAGTTTGTTCCGATCGCCTCATGACGGATTCTGATCTCGCCATCGCCGGGACCGTCACACTGGTGCTGCTCGACATGGAACTGGGTGATCTCACCGGGGGTGTTCAGCCAAATGATCTGGTCAGTCATCGCTCGTGCTCTCCTTGTTTCGGACAAATTAAGCGATGGCGAAATGGGTGAAAATTCCCTATTGCTGCACAATGATTGGGAGAGATTTCACAAAACTCGATTGGGATGACCTTCGGCATTTCCTGGCGCTCGCGCAGTCGGGGACCTTGCTTGGCGCCGCAAGACAACTCGGCGTCGAACATGCCACTATCAGTCGGCGCGTTTCGTCGCTTGAAGCCAGTCTCGCACGCAAACTCGTGGACCGCCGCGGACGCCGCATCATCCTGACTTCGGACGGAGAGCAGGTCGCCAGGCACGCGGCTCTCGTCGCCGTCCAGACAGCGGCCATCGAGCAGCTTGGTCGCAGCAGCGCCACGGAATTGCGCGGCCATGTCAGGATCAGCGCACCTCCAGCGCTCTCAAGCATGCGGCTTGCAAAACCGATCGCAGCCGTCAGGCGAGACCATCCCGGCGTTGAGATCACCCTCGTCGGAGAAAAGCGGCTCGCCTCGCTCAACCGGCGGGAGGCGGATGTCGCCGTGCGAATGTCCCGTCCGGAGGACGGAGATTACGCGATCGCCAAGCTCGGCGAGACGAGCTTCCATCTCTACGCATCGAAGGCCTATCTCGAAACGGTTCCACCGTCGGACTGGACTTTCATCGGTTACGACGAAACCATGAATGCCTCACCGCAGCAGTTGCGGCTGCTCGAACTGGCCGCCGGCCGGCCGATCGCTGTGAGGTCGTCCGTTCTGGAGTTTCAGGCCGCAGCTGCAAGCCTTGGTGCAGGTGTCGTCATGCTCCCCGATTTCGCCGTCGCGGAGTCGAGCGGTCTTCAGCGCATCGTGACCGAACAGCCGTTGACGAGAGAGGTCTGGCTGGTGGTCCATGCTGATATCAAGGACGTTCCCTCCGTCCGCGTCGTCGTCGATGCGCTGAAAAACGCTCTGGGCAGGTAGTCCCCGCGGTTGAATCTCTGCCGAAACACATCACTTTTCGCAGAGCCGTCGGCCGCCGGAATAGGGCTGATAGGTACAATCGGACGGGCGAAAGGAGCGGTAGCTGCGCGAGCAGGCCGTGATGTTACAAGACTGCGGTGCGCCCTGACCATCGACGACTGCTTCGGTCGATCGCACGCCGTTCAGGCTCGGTTCGGTCGTCGCCTCGCGGATGAAGTCCCGCCAGATATGGGCCGGCAGGGCGCCGCCCGTCACCCCCTTCATCGGCGCATCATCATCATTGCCAACCCAGACGCCGACGACGAGGGCGTCCGTGAAGCCGACGAACCAGGCATCACGATTGTTCTGGCTGGTGCCGGTCTTGCCGGCCGCAAACGTGCCGGGGTCTGCTCCACGTCCGGTGCCGCGCTCGACCACCAACTGCAGCAGTCCGAGGAGATCGGACTGGTAAGGCGAAAGATCGACGCCCGGCTTGGATTGTGCGCCAACGCGAAAGGCCTTGGGCTGCCCTGCGGCTTGGAAGTCGATGATACCCCAGGGCTTGACGGGGGCCTTGCCGAGTTGGACGGACGCATAGGCGCTGGTGAGATTGAGCAGATTGACTTCGGAGGTACCGAGCGCCAAGGACGGCGTGTCGGCCAGTGGCGCATCAATGCCGAGTTCGCGCGCCGCGGCAATCACATTGTCCAGACCGACTTCTTGGGCAAGCGCCACCGACGCGGCATTGAGCGATCGCGCGAACGCCTCGGCGAGCGTCACCCACCCACTATAATTGCCGCCGGAATTTTCCGGCGACCAGCCGTCGATTTCGATTGGCGCGTCCAGAATCTGGTCAGACAAGGTGAGCCCAGCCTTCAATGCTGCGTAGTAGACGAATAGCTTGAAGGTGGAGCCCGGCTGGCGCATCGCAGTGACGGCGCGATTGAACTGGCTTGCCTTGTAGTCACGCCCGCCGACCATGGCGACGACCGCGCCGTCCGGCGTCATCGCAACCAACGCGGCCTGCGATGCTCCCACGGTTTTTCCTTCACCGTCCAAGGACCTCTTCACGATCCTTTCGGCGATCTGTTGCAACTGCGGCACCAGCGTGGTGCGCACTGTCGTCGACCCTGGCGAGGAGCCGGCGATTTCGCTCGCCTGCGGCGAAATCCAGTCGGCAAACCAGCTTCCCGAGCGCGGCGTCGGCGTCGTTGGGTGCAGCTTGGCAAAGCTCCCCTTGGCCTCCGCCGCCTCCTGCGCGGTGATCTTGCCATTGGCCGTCATCGCGTCGAGAACGACCATGGTGCGCTGCCGGGCGCCTTCGAAATTGTCGATCGGGTTCCATTGGCTGGGCGCCCGCAGCAACCCCGCCAGCATCGCCGACTCCGGCAGGTCAAGGTCGCCGATATCCTTGTTGAAATAGATCCGCGCGGCGGCTGGCATGCCGGTGGCGCCGGCGCCAAGATAGACGCTGTTGAGATAGCGCGTCAGGATTTCCCGCTTGCCGAGCTTCCACTCCAGCCAGAATGCGATGACGACTTCCTGTATCTTTCGTTTTATCGTTCGATCGCTGTCGAGATATTGGAGCTTGATGAGTTGCTGGGTGATCGTGCTGCCACCCTCCACCACCGAGCCAGCCTCCAGGTTGCGCAGAAACGCCCTGCCGATGCCCCTGGGATCGACGCCGAAATGGTCCATGAACCGGCGGTCCTCGATCGACAGGACGGCATCGATCAGACGGGGTGGAAACTGGTCGTATCGGGCATATGGTCCTTGATAAGGCCCCTGTCTCACCAATGGCGCGCCGTCGGCGGTTTCCAGCACCACGACCGGCTTCAAGGTTCCATCCCGGATTTCGCTCCAGGGCACGTCTTTCAGTGCCCACACCAGCACACTGGTTACGAGGAGGCAGACAAGCAACGCCGACCCCATAGCGAATTTCCACCAGCCCGCCAGAAGCGGCCGGCGATGGCTGTTTTCAACCGGATTGGCACGTCGATTGCGAATTCGGCGCCGGGCTTTGGCTAGAGCAGCGGTCATCCACATGATTGGCGCTGATGCGGCTACCAGGCCCATCGACCTCCTCAGCTTCCGCCTCAAAACCGAAGCGGCCGTCCTGCTCTTCGCCAACGCAGAACTTGCCTGCAAATCGTGACGCAGCGCACGGAATAGATTGCTCGCGGCCCGTCTGGTTTGGCCGAAGGATCCACGGGGCGGTTGCTGAGCGTCGACTTCAGTGCTCACCGGTGAATCCGAGGCAGCCGCTTGCGCCGCCGGATCTGCTGTCTGATTGCGACCCGAGCTCGTGCTGCTAACGCTTTCACCTGAGGAATCGGGAGAATTGGGCATCGGTTACCGCTAGAAGGCTAATGCAGCATGTTCTTTATAGCGGGGTGATGGTGCGTGTTCCACCGCAAAAGGGCCAACACTTCCAGACCCCGCTGAGCGCCACCCGGGCGGTGGGCGTCGATCCCGTGGAGCAGGTGCTTCTCTGGAGCGGTTCAGCTTTTCACGGAAGCGCAGAACCGCTCTAACCTTATGGATTCACGCAATTTCCGGCAAAAGCGCTTCTCGCTTTGCCTGGAATTGTTCTGGCCGCGTCAGGCCGACGCAGTCTTGTGCCTGGCCGATAATGGAAGGCCGCTTCCAGCGAAGACGAACGGAGCGGTGGCCCTTACTTTACCGTGATGGCGATACCGCTGAGATCGGCGTTGACTTGCAGGCCTACCTGCTTGCCCGAGAGTTCGAGTTGGGCGCCCTTGTCATTGGTCATGACGATCACCTGGGCCCCTTTGCCGACCGCGCCGCCGCCACCCGCCGCACCGTAGACCCCCGTCACATCTTGAGCGCGGCGGATATGGCGAACGGTACCATGAAAATTGGTCTTAGAAGCCCCGAAGGCGAGGCCGCCCGAGATGCCGCCGACAGAGATGGGATAGCGGCGACCATGGAAGGTCAGTGTGCCTTCGCCTCCGGAACCACCCACAAAGAAGGCAGCCTTGTAGACTGAGAAACTGATCGTACCGCTGTCGGCATGCGCGGAGCCGGCAAAGATGATTCCTGCTGCAGCGATAACCGCAACCGCGACTGAACGAATTCTGGATGAAAACTTCATGATGCAAGTCTCCTCAAAATCGAGGCTTACCCAGCCAGGAGGGCGTGTCAGCGTCATGCCAAAGTCACAGCTGAAACAGTCTCGCCTGTCATTGGTTCCCAAGCACGCGGCCAGAATCCGACTGGGAGAAAGCTGCCATAAAACGAAGCCGATGGCAAACCTGGTCTCGGTGGGAGTGGGAGCGGACCGTCATGCACAATGAAGGCGCAGGACAGTCGCTGCGCCTTCAAAATCGATCTACCGAACGGACTGAGCCCAATCGCAATTCGCGCTGAGTGACCGTTGGCCTCCTCAGCGGGGCTTCACGATGGCGTGCTTGTTGGCGGCCTCCGTGTCAGTGGCCGGCGTCTGGGTGTCGTGTCCGGTGAACGGACTTCCCTGGCCGGGCGCCAATGTACCACTGTGACCGGCTATGTTGGTCGTAAAGGCGTGCGTCGTGGAGGCTGCCGTGCTGCCGGACTTCAATCCATGCTGTTCCGCCTGGAAAAGGTGGTCGTCCGCCTGGGCAACGTCGCAGGTGGAAATCAGCAAGAACGCCGCGGTAATCAAGGGATGGATATTCATCGCAAGAACTCCTTCGTTTTCTGCCCTGGACGACAACACCCTGGCCATTGCCGATATTCGCGGATTTTTCATCACATCCTCGTGAGCCACCGCCTGAAGAGCAATCACATCGCTGCCAAGGGCACCCGTCACCATGCCGCCGGCGACCGTGTTTTCTGCTCGTAAGGATCGAAGATCGCCGCTTCGCAGAAGGCAAGGCGCACCTTGCCGATCGCATTCATGCAGAGCCGCCGGGCGGGGTTCCAGGTGCCGGTCTTCGGTTCGAGCTGGCTCAACGGATGCAGCTGAACGCGCGGTGCGAACCGCTCTTCAGCCGTCGATCGAGACGATCATGTCGCCGCGCGCCCATGTCGACCTGGCTGTCGAGCACCAGTGTGATCGCGTCGCTGGCAACCGCGGCGTTGCGCACCAGATCGAAGGTGACGATCTTGGAGACGTTGGCGACCATGCCCGACCGCCGGATCATGACGCTGTCGCCGGGCTTGACCGAGCCGCCGCCTGTCGGACATTGCCAGCCATGCAGAAAAGATTACTTTAGATGCAGGGGCTTTACCTGTTGACCGGAAGATCCCGGCTGTGGGGCTTCCATAGTGTCGAATCGTTAGCGTGCTGCAAGGAGGGGCCGGCACCTATGTTGCTGGAAGATTTGTATCGCCTGATGAAGACCGGGCATGTTCAGGCCCAGGGCATTGTCGACACGATGACCCAACCCGTTGTCGTGCTGGATCAGAATTTCTGTGTGACGACCGCAAACAATGCGTTCATCAAGGCTTTCGAAGTCGCGCGGGACGACATCCTCTCCCAGAACTTCTTCGGGCTTGGCAACGGGCAGTGGGATATTCCGGAACTTCGGCGGCTCATATCCTCGGTCATCCCACGGGCGGCCGCCGTCATCGGCTATGAAGTGAAGCATGATTTCCCGACAATCGGCCAGCGTACCTTTCTTGTCGACGCCCGTCGCCTCGTTCACCCCGATGATAACAGTCCCAACATTCTGGTGATCTTCGATGACGTGACGGAGCGCCAGCGCCACGATGCCGAGATGGACTTCATCGTCGCCGAGATGCGGCACCGGCTGAAGAACCTCTCGGCCATCGTTCAGTCGATCGTGAACAACACCAGGACCGAAGATCCGGCTGTGGCAAGCTTCAAGGAAGCGCTGCTTGGGAGGCTGAATACCACCTTTCAAGCTCAGGAAATTGCCGCTGGCGGGGCGGTAGATTTCGAAGCATTGTTGAGAGGCGCGGTCGGCACGATGGTCTCGGAACGGCTCGAATGCTCTGGACCTTCCGTGGAAATTGGAAGTTTAAAGGTTCTTCCGGTCAGCATGCTCCTGCACGAGCTCGGTACGAACGCGTTGAAGCATGGCGCTGCCTCGGCACCCGGCGGAAAGATACGGGTGACGTGGGAATTGGAAGTCGGGCCGCGGGATCGGACGCTGCTCGTATGCCGGTGGCGCGAGGAAGCCGGGCCGCCTATTCATGAGCCTGTACGCAAGGGCTATGGGACCGAACTGATCGAAGGCCTCGCCGCCCATATGGGTGGAAGCGTGGAACTCAACTATCCTCCCAGTGGTTTTACTGCGACAATCAAAATCCCGATGTGAGGTCATGTGAGCGAAATTGTCGACACGAGGGCAGGCGCGACCAAGGTCCTCGTCGTCGAGGACGAGTTCTTCATCGCCGATGAACTCCGACGCAAACTGACCGCTGCCGGGCTGCGGGTGCTTGGCCAGGTATCATCGAACGAGCACGCTCTCGATCTTTTGGAGCAGGAGCGACCGGACGTCGCCGTGCTTGACGTTCATCTCGGCGGGGCAAGAGCGACCCCGGTAGCCGCGAAGCTACGGCAGTTGAATATTCCGTTCGTCCTCGCGACAGCAAGTCCTGCCCATGAACTTGCATCCGATCCGGTCCTCGCGGACGCGGTCATCCTGGAAAAGCCAACTGATTTCGGTCTTCTCATCGAAACCGTCCGCAGGGTGGTCAAGTGACGGTTCACAGGACCGCCCGCTCTCGGCGTCGTCTGCGTCGGGAATCCGCCACCCCGCAATGGACGGATCCGGGCTTGGATAAGAGGCCGGTCTGGTCGGCCCCTTGATCCCGATCAGATATCGCTGGCGGCGCTCGACCACAGCTCGGCCGCCTCGGCCGCCGTCATCCGGCGCACCTCTGCCTCGTGGCTGCGGCTGGCGAATAGTTCGCTGGCCATAATCTGCTCGGCAAGATCGGCCGGCAGCGAGAGGATGACGCGGGCATCGCCATTGTGCAGGCCGCCGAGTTCGGTGCGCTTGCCCGTCACCATGCCGCCGGCGACCGTGTTGTTGGTCTCCGGATCGATCAGGATGAAGGAGCCGGACTGCCGGTTCTGTTCGTAAGGGTCGAAGATCGCCGCCTCGTCGAAGGCGAGGCGCACCTTGCCGATCGCGTTCATGTAGAGCCGCTGGGCGGGGTTCCAGGTGCCGGTCTTCAGTTCGAGCTGGCTCAAGGGCTGCACCTGGACGCGCTGGCGGCGCGAACCGCTCTTCAGCCAGTAGCGCTTGCCGGGCTCGATGCCCTCGGGCTGCAGGGCGACGATCTGCGCATCGAAGGCAAGGCCGACCTGCGGCTGGGCGTCGATCGAGACGATCATGTCGCCGCGCGCGACGTCGACCTGGCGGTCAAGCACCAGCGTGATCGCGTCGCCGGCAACGGCGGCGTTGCGCACGAGATCGAAGGTGACGATCTTGGAGACGTTGGCGACCATGCCCGACGGCAGGATCATGACGCTGTCGCCCGGTTTGACCGAGCCGCCGCCAACCGTGCCCTGATAGCCGCGGAAGCTTTCGCCCGGACGCGACACACGCTGCACCGACAGGCGGAAGCCGACGGTCTGCGACGAGCGCACGGTGGCAAGCTCCAGCGTCTCCACCAGCGTCGGGCCAGTGTACCAGGGCATGGCGCCCTGGCCGGAATAGACGACATTTTCGCCCTTCAGCGCCGACATCGGAATGGCGGTGATCTGCTTGACGCCGAGCGACAGGGCGAATTCGCGGAATTCGTGGCTGATCTTCTCGAAGCCGGCGCGGTCATAGCCCGTCAGGTCGATCTTGTTGACGGCAAGCACGAACTGCCTGATGCCGAGCAGCGAGGCGATCGTCGCATGGCGGCGCGTCTGTTCGAGGATGCCGAGACGGGCGTCGACGAGCAGGATGGCGAGATCGGCGGTCGAGGCGCCGGTCGCCATGTTGCGGGTATATTGCTCGTGACCGGGCGTGTCAGCGACGATGAAGGAGCGCTTGTCGGTCGAGAAATAGCGATAGGCGACATCGATGGTGATGCCCTGCTCGCGTTCGGCCTGCAGGCCGTCGAGCAAGAGCGCGAAGTCGGGCAGGCCGAGGTCGTTCTGCTTGCCGGTGGAATCGCGCTGCAGCGTGGCGGCCTGGTCTTCCTTGACGGCCTTGGTGTCCCACAGCAGGCGGCCGATCAGGGTCGACTTGCCGTCATCGACACTGCCGCAGGTAATCAGGCGCAGCGGGCGCGAGTCGCGTTGAGCCTTCTGCGGCTCGGCGGCGGGCAGGCTGGCGACGGTTGCGGCCGAGACGGCGGTTTGGACTGCGGTCATCTCAGAAATATCCTTCACGCTTCTTCTTTTCCATGGAGCCGGACTGGTCGCGGTCGATGGCGCGGCCCTGGCGTTCGGACACCGTTGCGATTTCGAGTTCGGCAATCACCTCTTCCAGCGTGGTCGCCTCAGAGCGGATGGCGCCGGTCAGCGGGAAGTCGCCGAGCGTGCGGAAGCGGATCATGCCCTCCTGGCGCACTTCGCCGGGCAGCAGTTCCAGGCGCGGATCCTCGGCCAGGATCATCATGCCGTCGCGCTCCACGAACTTGCGTTTGCGGGCGTAGTAGAGCGGCACGAGCGGAATGTCCTCGGCCTGGATGTAGCGCCAGATATCGACCTCGGTCCAGTTCGACAGCGGGAAGGCGCGCACGCTCTCGCCCTTGCGGATCATGCCGTTATAGATGTTCCAGAGCTCCGGCCGCTGGTTGCGCGGATCCCAGCGGTGATCCGGCGTGCGGAAGGAATAGATGCGTTCCTTGGCGCGGCTTGCCTCCTCGTCGCGCCGGGCGCCGCCGAAAGCGGCGTCGAACTGGCCGGCATCGAGCGCCTGGCGCAGGCTTTCGGTCTTCATGATGTCGGTGAAGGCCGCCGAGCCATGGGTGAAGGGCGTGATGTTTTCGGCCGCGCCGCGTGGGTTGATGTGCTCGATGAGATCGAGATCGTACTTCTTCGCCGTCTCGTCTCGGAAGGCGATCATCTCGCGGAACTTCCAGCCGGTGTTCACATGCAGGAGCGGGAAGGGCACGCGGCCGGGATAGAAGGCCTTGCGCGCCAGGTGCAGCAGCACCGAGGAATCCTTGCCGATCGAATAGAGCATCACGGGACGCTCGAATTCGGCCGCGACCTCACGAAAGATGTGGATGGATTCGTTTTCCAGCGCCTTCAGATGCGGGTCGAGCGGCGCCTTGGCGCTCTGCGGATTGCTGAGTTCCGTATCCGGACGGCTATCGGGCATGTCTTACTCCAGACTGTCGGTCCTTGCGGCTGCCCGCAAGCTTTTGTCGATTGTGGCTCTCCCCGGGGAAGCTCGCTTCCCCCAAGGCTGCGGCGACCGCCGCGCCCTGATCCGGTAAGCTGGGAAGGTGATTATTGTGCGACGATCGCTGAGGCCTCTTCGGCGACATGCAGGCCGCATTCGCGTGTCTCGTCCTGCTCCCACCACCAGCGGCCGGCGCGTTCCGGCTCGCCGGGCTTGATCGCCCTTGTGCAGGGCTCGCAGCCGATCGAGGGGTAGCCGCGGGCATGCAGCGGATTGACCGGCACGCCGTTTTCGGAAACGAAGGCCTTGATCGCCTCGATGTCCCAGTCGGCGAGCGGATTGACCTTCAGCAGGTGCCGTTCGGCGTCATATTCGGCAAAGGGCGTTTCGGCGCGGTTGGCCGACTGGCCGCGCCGCAGGCCGGTGATCCAGATCGTCGCCCCTTCGAGCGCACGCGCAAGCGGCTTCAGCTTGCGCACGCCGCAACAGGCATGCCTGGCTTCGACGCTCTCGTAGAAACCATTGAGGCCGTATTGCGCGGCATAGGCGTCGATATCGGCCTTCTCGGGCGAAAAGCGCTGGATATGGATGTCGTACTGGGCCTCCGTTTCGTCGATCAGCGCCAGCGTCTCGGCAAACAGGCGGCCGGTTTCCAGCGTCGCGATGTCGATCGGCAGGCGGTGCGTGCCGATTTCGGCGGTGATCACCTGGTCTTCGATGCCGAGCGAGGTGGTGAACACCACGCGGCCGCCAAGGCCTGCCACCAGCGACAGACGTCCGGCGAGGTCGAGGCCTGCCAGCTTGTCGTTCAGCGCCTCGGCTTCTGCATTCGGATTGATAACAGTCATGAGAATCCTGTCCTTAGTTGACCGGAGTATCGCAGTTCAAGCCTGGATCGGACAGAAAAAGGGATTTCGAAAGCTGCGGCCACAGGAGCAAATATCTCTCCGAAGCTGCCGCAATGCAGAAAAGCAGCCGCCCGCGGGGAAAAACCCGCGCCGACAGCCTCAATGTCTATAAAATTAGTAGGCTTACACGCAGCCTGTCAATCGGAAATCTGAAGTGATGCTGAAAATGGTGCGGAAGGCGCTGATTTGGCGTAGTTTGCAAGGGCTTGGCCAGCGTGAAGAACAAGGCCAAAAATACTTGTCCCTCAAGGCTTTCAGCCGGCGCGTTCAAATTCCGTTCATGCTGGTTGTGCCATAGAGGCGAATATACGTGTGAAGCGGCGCGAAAATGCGCGCCGCCTGTGTGTCGACGGTCTGAGATGATTACGCAAAAGGCGAAATATGCGCTGCGGGCGCTGACGGTTCTGGCGGATGCCGATGCCGACGAACCGGTGATGATTTCCGACATCGCGGCGCAGCAGAAGATCCCGAAGAAATTCCTCGAACAGATCCTGCTCGATCTCAAACATCACGGCATCGTCGTCAGCCGCCGCGGCAAGCAGGGCGGTTATCTCCTGCTCAAGCCCGCCCACACCATCACCTTCGGCGAAATCCTGCGCATCATCGATGGCCCGATCGCACCCTTGCCGTGCCTGTCGATCACCGCCTACCGCAAATGTGACGATTGCGACGGCGAACAGACGTGCGAAATCCGCCATGTCTTCGCCAAGGTCGCCGACGCCACCCGCAAGGTGCTGTTCTCGACGACCATCGCCGATGCCGTCGGCCCGGGGCATGGCGCCGAAGTCACCCGCCTGCTCGCCTGATCAGCTCTCAGCCGTTTCCCTGGCGCGCCGGGCCCGGATCGCCGCAGCGATGAAGACGCGCGACAGGCCGTGATAGAGCGGCTCGCGCGACAGGATCCGCGAGGTGATGTAGCCGATCATCGATACCGCCATAATCGGAATGATGGCCTGATGGTCGCCGGTCATTTCGAGGATGATGACAAAGGCGGTCATCGGCGCCTGCACCACGCCGGAGAAATATCCCGCCATCCCGAGAATGGCCGCAAGCGCGATGCTGCTGCCCATAATCTGGCCGATGGTGCTGCCGAAGCCGGCGCCGACGGAGAGCGACGGCGCGAAGATGCCGCCCGGAATGCCCGACATCATCGACAGAAAGCCGGCAAGAAGTTTTTCCAGGAAGAACAGCAGGGGCAGGGGATTGCCCTCGACGGCGCCTTTCGCCTGGTCGTAGCCCGTTCCGAAGGTCATGCCGCCCGAGAGGATGCCGATCGCCGCGACGGCAAGGCCGCAGGCTGCTGCCAGCGTTACCATCCGCCGCAGCGGCTGCGGATGCGCCCACCTGCGAACGTGCTGACCGAGATGGAGCGCAAGCCCGCTGAAAGCCGCACCCAGTGCGCCGCCGCCGATGCCGCAGACCAGCACCAGTTCCCAGTCGCGCACCGAGGCGGGCGCGACCGCGGTGGAGCCGAAATAATTGTAGCTGCCGGCAAGTCCGAGCGCTGCAAGGCCCGAAAGGATGACGGCCGTCAGCACCAGGCCGTTCGCACGGGACTCATAGGTCCGGCTCATTTCCTCGATGGCGAAGACGATGCCGGCGAGCGGTGTGTTGAAGGCCGCGGCGATGCCGGCCGCAGAGCCGGCGAGGATCAGGCCGCGCGCCTGCGCCATGCCGCCGAAGCGGGCGACGGCCAGCATGATCGATGCGCCAACCTGCACGGTCGGTCCCTCGCGGCCGATCGACGCGCCGCTCGCGAGCCCCAGCACGGTCAGCAGGATCTTGCCGAAGACGAGCCGCAGCGACAGCAGCCGCGCGCGGTCCTCCGGATCACGCAAATGCCGCGCGGCAATCGCCTGCGGAATGCCGCTGCCCTGCGCGTTCGGGAAGAATGTAGCGGCGAGATAGGCCGACAGCATGAAGCCGAGCGGGGTGATGAGAAGCGGCAGCAGAAAGCTCCATTGCCCCGAGGCGATCACGCCGGCAAAGCCGCGCTGCGCCAGATCGGCCAGCCTGGCGAAGCCGACGCTGATGATGCCGATCGCAAAGGCGCCGAACCAGAAGATCAGCCGCGGACGCCAGAGGGAGAAGGAGCCCCACAGGACACGCGATCTGCGAAGAAGTCTGGACTTGCGATGGAACACGGGCAGCCGAGGAACATTGGAGATGAGCTCTTCCTAAACCGGTTTGCAGGGAAGGGGCCACCTCTTTCTTCCGAAAATTGCTACTGTGATTGCGGCCTGACAGCTTTCGCCACTCATCACCGATCGCTGACCGCCGCCCGCGGGTTGACCCAGGGCTCCTGGTTCGAGCGCGCCAGCGGCTGCTTGCCGAGGATGTGGTCGGCGGCCTTCTCGCCGGTCATGATCGAGGGGCCGTTCAGGTTGCCGTAGGTGACGTGCGGGAAGATCGAGCTGTCGGCGACGCGCAGTCCATCGACGCCGATCACCCGCGTCTGCGGATCGACCACCGCCATCGGATCGTCCTTGGCGCCCATCTTGCAGGTGCCGCAGGGGTGATAGGCGCTTTCCAGATGTTCGCGCAGGAAGGCGTCGATCTCTTCGTCGCTTTGTACGCCTTCACCCGGCTGGATCTCCGGGCCGCGATAGGCGTCGAAGGCCGCCTGCCCGAAGATCTCGCGGGTCAGTCGCACGCAGTGGCGGAATTTCTCCCAATCCTCGGGATGGCTCATATAGTTGAAGCGCAGCACCGGCTCGGCCTTGGGGTCGGGCGAGCGCAGCGTCACGTTGCCGCGCGATTTCGACAGGTTGTAGCCGACATGCACCTGGAAACCGTGGCTTTTCGCCGCCGCCTTGCCGTCATAGCTGATCGCCACCGGCAGGAAATGATATTGAATGTCCGGCTGCTTCAGCCCGGGTGCCGAGCGCAGGAAGGCGCAGGCTTCGAACTGGTTGGAAGCGCCGAGCCCGCCCTTCGACAAGAGCCATTGCGCGCCCGCCACCCCCTGCCAGAACCAGGGCAGCCAGGAATAGAGCGACACCGGCTTGGTGCTGACCTGCTGGAAATAGAATTCCATATGGTCCTGCAGGTTGGCGCCGACACCAGGGCGGTCGGCCTTCACCTCGATGCCCATTTCCTTCAGATGCTCGCCCGGGCCGATGCCGGACAGCATCAGGAGCTTCGGCGAATTGAAAGAGGAGGCCGAGACGATCACCTCGCGGTTCGCCTTCACCACCTCTGTCCTGCCGCCGCGTTCGATTTCGACGCCGGTCGCGCGCCCGTTCTCGATGACGATCCGGCGCGCCATACCGTAGACGATCCCGACATTGTCGCGCTTCAGCGCCGGTTTCAGATAGGCATTGGCGGCAGACCAGCGGCGCCCGGCAAAGATGGTCTGCTCCATCAGTCCGAAGCCTTCCTGCTTGCTGCCGTTGTAATCCTCGGTCGTCTCGAAGCCCGCCTGCTTGCCGGCCTCGACGAAGGCCCGGAACAGCGGATTGGTGAAGCCGCCGCGCTGCACATGCAGCGGCCCGTTGGTGCCGCGCCAGCCCTCTTCGCCGCCATGCGAATGTTCCATCCGCTTGAAATAGGGGAGAACGTCGGCATAGGCCCAGCCGCTAGCACCGAGCTCTTCCCAGCGGTTGAAGTCCTCGGCATGGCCGCGCACATAGACCATGCCGTTGATCGATGACGAGCCGCCGATCACCTTGCCGCGCGGCGCCGTGATGCGGCGGTTGTTGAGGTTCGGCTCCGGCTCGGAGAGATAGCCCCAATTATAGCGCTTCATGCTCATCGGCCAGGCAAGCGCTGCCGGCATCTGAATGAACGGCCCGAAATCGCTGCCGCCCGCCTCGATGACGAGGACGCTGTTCTTGCCGTCTTCGGAGAGGCGATAGGCCAGCGCCGAGCCGGCCGAGCCGGAGCCGATGATGACGAAATCTGCTTGTTGCATCTTCTTGTTTTCCTTGAGCTGCCGTGATCTGGCTGCTTCTTGTTTTCTCAGAGCCGGCCCCTCATCCGCCTGCCGGCACCTTCTCCCCGTAAACGGGGCGAAGGGGATATGCCGCACTGGCTTCCCCTATCTTCGACGTTGCTTTGGGCACGTCGCCTCTCCCCGCGTGCGGGGAGAGGGTTAGGTGAGGGGCAAGGGCGTGGACAGATGTCTTCAATAAGGCGCCGCCACCGGCCCCATGCCGACGTAAACCGTCTTCAGCTCGGAATAATGCTCCAGCGCCGCCAGCGAATTCTCGCGGCCGAAGCCCGATTGTTTCGAGCCGCCGAAGGGGATCTCGACCGGGCAGAGATTATAGGTGTTGATCCACAGCGTGCCGGCCTCCAGCCGGTCGACGACGCGGTGGGCGCGGGTGAGGTCGGCGGTGAAGACGCCGCCGGAGAGGCCGAATTCGCTGGCATTGGCGCGGCCGATCACCTCGTCCTCATCGTCGAAATCGAGCACCGACATGACAGGCCCGAAGATCTCCTCGCGGGCGATCGTCATGTCGTCGGTGACATCGGCAAAGACCGTCGGCTGCACGTAATAACCTTCGCCCGAGACATTGTTCGGAATGCCGCCGCCGGCAATCAGGCTTGCGCCTTCGGCCTTGCCCTTTTCGATATAGGCGATCACTTTCTCGCGCTGCGCCCAGGAAACCATCGGGCCGATCTGCGTCGCCTCATCCATCGGGTCGCCGATCATCATCGCCTCGGTGCGCGCCTTCAGCCGCTTCAGGAACTCCGTCTTGATCCCCTTCTGCACGAAGACGCGGGTGCCGTTCGAGCAGACCTGGCCGGTCGAATAGAAATTGCCGAGCATGGCGCCGCCGACCGCCGAGTCGAGATCGGCGTCGTCGAAAACGATGAGCGGCGACTTGCCGCCGAGTTCCATGGTCACATGCTTGAGGCTGCCGGCCGCAGCCGCTGCCACCCGGCGCCCTGTTGGCACCGATCCGGTCAGCGACACCTTGGCGACGTCGGTATGGTTGACGAGCAGCGGCCCGGTCTCGCGGTCGCCTTGGATGACGTTGAAGAGCCCCTTCGGCAGCCCCGCCTCGTGCAGGATCTCGGCGATCTTCAGGGCGCCGAGCGGCGTGTTTTCCGACGGCTTGAATACCATGGCATTGCCTGAGATCAGCGCCGGGGCCGCTTTCCAGCAGGCGATCTGCTGCGGATAGTTCCAGGCGCCGATGCCGACGCAGACGCCGAGGGGGACACGCTTGGTATAGGCAAAATCCTGGCCGAGCGGGATATGAGAGCCGTTGAGCCCGGCCGGCGCGACGCCGCCGAAGAATTCGAAGGCGTCTGCGCCCGACGTCGGGTCGGCGACGATCGTCTCCTGGATCGGCTTGCCGGTATCGAGCGTTTCCAGTTCGGAAAGCTCGCGGTTGCGCTCGCGCATGATCTCGGCGGCGCGCTTCAAGATGCGGCCACGCGCCATCGGGCTCATTGCCGCCCATTCCGGCTGGGCGCGTTTGGCCGCCGCGATAGCCTGTTCGACGATCGCAGGCGTTGCCGCATGCAGCCGGGCGATCACCTCGCCGGTGGCAGGATAAAGGCTCTCGATGACAGTGCCATCGCTATCCTCGACATATTCGCCATCGATGAAGTGCGAGGCTTTTGGCTGGGCTTTCATGTCATTTGTCCTTGGATGGTGCGAGGTAGTTTTTCCTTCCCCCGTTAAAAGGGGAGGCGCTGGCCAGAAGGGCGTTTACATAATCCTCCGTCAGCGCGATCGAGGCTTCGATGCCGATCGGCGCCGATTTCAGACTTTGCCTGATATAGAGCCCGTCGATCATCGCCGCAGCGCCCTCGGCGATGCGTTCTGCGGCGTCGGCTGGCAGCAGCGCCTTGAGATCGGCGAGCAGGTTGGAGCGCAGCCTGCGGGCATAGATCACCAGGAAGCGGCGCGTCTCCTCCGAACGCTGCGCTTCGGCGTAAAAGGCAAGCCAGGCGGCAATTGTATCGGGCGCGAACTGGTCGGCATGGAAGCTGACGCGGATGACGGCCGAAAGCCGCTCACGCGGCGTGCGCGCCTCCTTCAGCGCCGCCACCGTATCGCGGCGCAGCTGCCGGAGCAGCGAGCGGATCGTCTCGATCAGCAATTGCTCCTTGCTGCCGAAATAATGATGGGCAAGCGCCGGCGAGACGCCGGCCTGGCGGGCGATATCGGACATGGTCACGGCGAGCGAGCCGTGATCGCCGATCACCCGCAGCGCCGCATCGACAAGCGCCTTGCGGCGCACCGGCTCCATCCCGACCTTGGGCACGCCCGCTACCTCCTGAAAACGAGGCCCATCTTATTTTTGATTGACTGATCAATCAACAAAAATCTTAAGCGAATTGATTTGGCTCACATCTTTTCCGGAAGAACTGGGGCAACATATTCAAATGATCAGGAGGTGTGCTATGACCAGCGTCTTCAATGATATGCCCGAATCCTCGCTGCGATCGAAATGGGCATGGTTCCTCGGCCTCGGGGTCCTGCTTCTTATCTGCGGCCTCATCGCTCTCAGCAATCTGTTGATGGCGACCGTTGCTTCGGTCTTTTACGTCGGCATGCTCATGCTGGCCGGCGGCGTCATCTATCTCGTCCACGCTTTTCAGCTGCGCCGCTGGGATCAGGTGCTCTTCTGGGCTTTGAGCGGCGTGCTTTACGTGCTTGCCGGCATCTGCGCCTTCGTCAATCCCATTTTCACCTCGGCGGCCTTGACCCTGTTTCTTTCCATTGCGCTGCTCGTGGCCGGCCTATTCCGTCTCTGGGTCGGGATGCGCATGCGACCGCTCAAGGGTTGGCGCTGGATCGCTATCAGCGGTGTCATAACGGCGCTTGCCGGGTTTGTCATCGCGCTGGGCTGGCCGGTGAACAGCCTCTGGGTCCTTGGCCTCTTCCTGGCCGTCGACCTGATCGTCCAGGGATGGACGATGATCGCCTTCGGCCTTGGCCTGCGCAGTTGAACGGCGATGGGCCTTTTCTTTTTTGACAAGGGAATGGCGGGGGATTAGACTTTAGGGATTAGAGCCGTCCGGCATCTCCGGATGCTTCCGGTGCGAATGCACCAATGGCACCGGCGCAAGCGCCTGGAATGCCGAAAATGGTCATGCGTCCCCCAAAGGCAGGGTACTGCCTGAAGAAAAAAGGGAGGAAGTCCATGCCGATGGTCACCGTTTCCATCTCTCCGCAACAGGCAGCGGGCATCCGTGCCGCCGTCGACACGGGTGGTTACGCCTCGAGCAGTGAGGTCGTCCGCGAGGCGCTGCGCCTCTGGGATACCGCCCGCAAGCTCGGCGAAATCAAGGCAGATCTCCTCGACGACGAGAGCGTCGCCTCCGGCGGCAGATGCGTCGCCGACATGTTTGCCGATCATGAGGCGCAGCGCAGTCGCTCCGCCTGAATAAGCCAATGCTTGTAATGGGGAATTCGAATTCACGCGCAACGCGTGCCGGCGAGCCGCGTCTTTCACAAAACTTTCATATTGGCGAAAGGGTTCGTTGATCCTTCTGCGGCAGGTTCCTGACCAAGAAGAACAAGTCGCAGTGGAGATCGGCCCACAGTGAACACTGCAATATCTTTGGCTGGCGCCGTCGAGCCTGGCGTGCTGCGTCGTTATGCGAGCGATCAGATTGTAACCCTTGCCAAGCTCGTGGTCGAAAACGCCTTCCAGCCGATCGTCGAAGCCGGCACCGGTACGGTATTCGGTTACGAGTCCCTCATGCGCGGCCAGGAACGCATCGGCTACGACACGCCGGCCGATATTCTCGACGAGGCGCATCGGACCTGTCAGCTGCTGCAGCTCGAACAGATGGTCGCCAGCCGCGCGCTCGCCAAGTTCGCGACGCTGTCGAATTTCTCCACCTCGACGCTGTTCCTCAATCTTGACGTCCGGCTGATCCACGATGGCGAGCGCCTGGTGGAGAGCCTGCTGCAACATTTGCGAACGGCGAATATTCCGCCGTCCTCCATCTGTTTCGAATTCTCCGAGCGCTTCGACAATACCAGCGTGCCGGAATTCGCCGCCCTGGTTTCAAAGTTGCGGCGGGCCGGCTTCAAGCTGGCGATCGACGATTTCGGCGTCGGTCACGGCGAGATGAAACTGCTTTGCGATTATGCCGTCGACTATCTGAAGATCGACCGCCATTTCGTCGCCGAGATCGACCGCAGCGCCCGCAAGCGTCATCTGCTGAAGAGCATCGTCAACATCGCCCATGTGCTTGGCACGCGCGTCGTGGCCGAAGGCATCGAGACCGAGGCCGAATTCATCGCCTGCCGCGAATATGGCGTCGATCTCGTCCAAGGATGGTTCATTTCCCGGCCGACCACGCACATGTCGGAGCTGGCGCCGTCCTTCCCGCATCTGCAGGAACTCGGTAAGAGCAAGCGGGCGAGCCAGTCGCTCGACGAAATCCTCATCCGCAAGCAGATCGAGCTCTTGCCGACGGTCTACGAAAACGACAGCATCGACAGCGTCTTCGAGCTCTTCCGCCGCAATCCGCGCCAGGCCTTTTTTCCCGTCCTCAACGCCAATAGCGAACCGCGCGGCATCATCCACGAGCAGCACCTCAAAGAGTATATTTATCAGCCCTTTGGCCGTGACCTCCTGAAGAACAAGATGTATGAGCGCAGCATCTCGCATTTCGTCGAGATGGCGCCGATCGTTGGCCTCGACAGCGATGCCGAGCAGCTGATGGCGATCTTCGCCAATATGGAGGGCAGCAACTGCCTGATCCTGACCGACAATATGCGTTATGCCGGCGTTGTTTCCGCCGCTTCACTGATCAAGGTCATCAACGAGAAACAGCTGAAGACCGCCCAGGACCAGAACCCTCTGACCGGCCTCCCGGGCAATCGCGCCATCCGCGACTTCATGCGCCAGTCCGGCCGCGACGGCGATGAGGTCCGCCACTTCTGCTATTGCGACTTCGACAACTTCAAGCCGTTCAACGATGCCTACGGCTTCCATCTCGGCGATCATGCGATCTCGCTCTTTGCCGCGCTAATGCGCCGCTATTTCTTCGCCGAGCGCCATTTCCTCGGCCATGTCGGCGGCGATGATTTTTTCATCGGCGTCGTCGGCTGGACGAAGGAGGAGCTGACCGAGATCCTCGACCGGCTGATCAGCGATTTCCACGACGACGTGCTCGATCTTTATTCCGGCGAGCACCGCGCCGCCGGCCGCATCCTCGGCCACGACCGCACCGGCACCGAGGCCCTGTTCCCGCTGATGCGCTGCTCGATCGGCGTTCTCGAACTGCCGGAAGGCCTCGTCATCGACGATATCAACCGCGTCAGCGCCGAGATCGCCGTCATCAAGTCGGCCGCCAAGGAGAGCGATGAGGGCCTTGCCTTCCATTTCCTGGGCGAGGCGAATTGACGCCCTTGCCGCTTGCAGCCTTCCCAAGCCGGCCGGGCTGATCTATTCCGAACCTTCGGGATCAGGAGGGTAGCGCCATGTCATTGCCTCAGGAAATGCGTTTCGTTGATCTCAAGTCCTTCGGCGGACCGGATGTGATGGTGATCGGCAAGCGTCCGCTGCCGGTCGCCGGTGAAGGCGAGGTCCTCGTGCGCGCAGAGGCGATCGGCGTCAACCGTCCCGATATTGCCCAGCGTCAGGGCAGCTATCCCCCGCCCAAGGATGCGAGCCCGATTCTCGGGCTGGAACTCTCCGGTGAAATCGTCGAGGTCGGGCCTGGCGTCAGCGGCTATGCCGTCGGCGACAAGGTCTGCGGCCTCGCCAATGGCGGCGCCTATGCCGAATATTGCCTGCTGCCATCAGGCCAGATCCTGCCTTTTCCCAAGGGATACGACGCTGTGAAAGCCGCGGCGCTTCCCGAAACCTTCTTCACCGTCTGGGCCAATCTCTTCCAGATGGCCGGACTGACGGAAGGCGAGAGCGTGCTGATCCATGGCGGCACGAGCGGTATCGGCACAACCGCGATCCAGCTCGCCCGCGCCTTCGGCGCCGAGGTCTATGCCACGGCCGGCTCGATGGAAAAATGCGAGGCCTGCGAAAAGCTCGGCGCCAAACGAGGGATCAATTATAGGAGCGAGGATTTCGCCGCGGTGATCAAGGCCGAAACCGGCGAGGGCGTCGATATCATCCTCGATATGATCGGTGCCGCCTATTTCGATCGCAACATCGCCTCGCTTGCTAAGGACGGCTGCCTGTCGATCATCGCCTTCCTCGGCGGGGCCGTCGCCGAAAAGGTCAATCTCTCTCCGATCATGGTCAAGCGCCTGACGGTCACCGGCTCCACCATGCGCCCGCGCACGGCCGAGGAGAAACGTGCCATCCGCGATGATCTACTCTCCGAGGTCTGGCCGCTGCTTGAGGCCGGCACGGTCGCCCCGGTCATCCACAAGGTCTTCGCCTTTGAGGACGTCGTCGAGGCGCACCGGCTGCTGGAGGGCGGCAGCCATGTCGGCAAGGTCATGCTCACCGTTTGAGGTCAGCTTCGGACCAGCATTCGTGCGCAAGGTGAAGTTGATCCTGGCTGTCTGTGAGTCTCCGGGGTCGTTGAACAGTCGTCTGATCGAAACTTGGCCCCGAAACTGCGCATCCCGATGTGGCGTTGCTTGCGCGTTGTAAGGTCCCTACGAGGAATACAATGGCTCTATTCCACGCCTGCCCCATCTGCCGCAGCAGAATTCCGCATTTCGTACCGCTTCCGCGCTACTACATCGACAAGGCGGTCGAACATGGCTTTCCCTATCGCATCGATGAATTCGAGACGATCAACCATCAGGCCTATAGCTGCCCCAATTGTCATTCGACCGATCGCGACAGGCTTTACGCGCTGTTCCTGACGCCGGTGTTCCAGCGGCTCGACCAGGCAAAGGCCGTGCGCTTCCTGGACATTGCGCCGGGCCGGGCCTTGAGCTTCTGGCTCAAAAGCCACCCGCACGTCTTCTACCGCAGCTGCGACATGCATATGCCGGAGGCAGACGACAAGGCTGATATCCATAACCTGCCCTATGCCGATGAGAGCTTCGACTTCGTGCTTTGCTCTCATGTGCTCGAACATGTCGACGATCCGGTGCGTGCCACCGCGGAAATCCGGCGTGTTCTCAAGCAGGACAGCGTCGCCATCCTGATGGCGCCCATCTGCCTGTCGATCGAAGACACCTATGAAAATCCCGAGGTGACGACGCCGGAAGGCCGCTGGGCGCATTTCGGCCAGGATGACCATGTGCGCATCTTCTCGAGGTCCGGCTTCATCGACGTGATCCGGCGCGCCGGTTTGGCGGTCCAGCAGATTCCGGTCACCGATTTCCTGACGCCCGACGTTTGCGATACCTATGGCATCGGCCGCGGCTCCGTCCTCTATCTCGGCGTGAAGCAGGAGGTTGTCCAGCAGGAGCCGGAACCGGAGCGCAACGTCGCCTGAGAGCACGGAAATCATTCAGTCGTGAAAAGGCGCCCCGAAACCGAGGCGCCTTTTCAATTCACCTGTCTCTCAGGGTTATCGCCGTCGCAATCGCGATGATGCCCGGCAGCGCCATCAGCAGATAAAGCCAATGCGCCGCCAACAGTGCTCCTGGCACACCGCCCGGTTCGACGAGGCCGGCGCCATTGGCGATGAGCCCGGCAAAGGCGGCACCGAATGCCCCGCCGAGCGAGCTCATCGTCGGGATTGCCGCCGAGGCCTTGTCCTGTTCGTTGCTGGCGACGAGCTTCAGCACCACGGCGACGAGATGCGCCCAGCCGAGACCGAGGCCGAAGCCCATCATGAACATGGCGGCCGCCGCCGGCATGATGAGCGGCAAATCCCCCTGCGGATTGTCCTTGGCGAGAAACAGGGCCAGCGAACCGGTCGCCGCCGTCTCGATCAGCGCGCCGGCGACGATCGCCAGATAGGCTTGTCGGCCGCTGAACGAGCTGCCGAGGGCCGTTCTCCTCGGCACCCTCGTCGACCAGCTTGGGGCGGGAGCGCTCGACGCCGTCATCTCCGCCCGCGAAACCGAGACGCTGCAGCGCTATCGCCACGAGCTCGAACGCCGGCGAGCTTGCCGCTCGTGCCGAGGGCCTGGCTGCGATCCGCACCCGTGAGGGTTACATGGCCGACAGTTGGCGGGAGGCGGACGGCTCCTTCATGCTGGTTGAAAATCACTGTCCGATCTGCGCGGCGGTCACCGCCTGCGCGGGCTTCTGCCGCTCCGAACTCGAAACCCTCCGCGCCGCCCTCGGCACCGACGTCGAGCGCGGCGAAGATAGCCTTGCCGGCGCCCGCCGCTGCGCCCACCGCATCATGGCGCGTTAGATTGAGGCGCGGCGATTGAACCGGTCGTGTGCCCTGCGCCGCCTGCAATCAGGCCGGCTGCCGCGCCTGCCGCCTGCTGCTTTCCAGATGGAGCAACGCCCCAATCGCCGCCAGACCCGCGCCGGCGCCGACGAAGGCGGTGCCGGAATAATCGGTGAGCGATGTTCCGAAGGCGAAGAGCCCGGCGGCGATGCCGGTGCCGATGAAGGTGTTGAGCGAGAGCAGCGAGGTTCCGAGCCCCGGCCGGTCGGCGATCAGGTCCTGCAGATAGGTGATCGGCACGCTGAGGATTGCCGCCGCGCCGCAGGCGTTGACGAGCAGCAGCGCATAGATGTGCCATGGTGCGGAAGCAAATCCGAGCAGCAGCAGATACGCGCAATAGATCAGCGCGCCGAGGGCGAGCACATGCGCGGTGCGGAAGCGCCGCTGCGTCATGCCCCACATCATCATGAACGGCATTTCGAGAAGCGCCGTCAGCCCGGCGATGAAACCGACGTCGGCGACGTTTCCGCCCGCCGCACGGGTGATGATCAGCGGCAGAAGCATGCCGTTCAGCCGCTGCAGCGCGAACAGCAGCGCCATGATGAAGACGCGGATCAGCACGTTGGGCATGAAGATTCGCTTCAGCGAAGCGAGGAAACCGACCGGATCCGGGGGAGGGCCGGCGCTGCCGTTGCCGGGGGCGAAGAAGAAATACAGGCAGAAGCAGGTGCAGCTGGCGAGCGCCGCGATGCCATAGGCCGGCGTCATCGATGGCGAGTTGACGAGATAAAGGCCGATCAGCCCCGGCGCCAGCGCCCAGGAGCCGGAAAACAGCGCCCGCACCGTTGCCGTCACCGCAGCGCCCTCGCCACGCTCCATCTGGTTGGTCCTGGCGCGCAGGCTGGCGAAGAGCAATGAATAGGTGGAGCCGCTCATCGGCACCAGCAGCAGCGTCGAAAAGATGAAGATTGCCGGGCTGTGGATGATCGCGATCGATCCGAAGCCGAGCATGCCGGCCACCGAAAGCGAGAGCACCAGCGGCCGGCGTTCCTTCAGCCTGTCCGACCAGATGCCGAGCGTCAGACTCGTCGCCACGTTGACGATCGCCGAAAAGAACACCAGCGCCGAATAGGCGCCGTTGCTCAAGCCGAGTTCGTTGATCCCGATGATCGACTGGTAAGGCGCGGTCGAAGCATAGGTAAAGGCAAGCGCGACGAGCGTCACCGCGGGAATGCGGATCCTGTTGTCGCGCAGGA
Source organism: Rhizobium sp. NLR10b (assembly GCF_019685435.1). Taxonomy (NCBI): domain Bacteria; kingdom Pseudomonadati; phylum Pseudomonadota; class Alphaproteobacteria; order Hyphomicrobiales; family Rhizobiaceae; genus Rhizobium; species Rhizobium sp. NLR10b. Next base: position 140,705 of record NZ_JABDWV010000009.1, read on the forward strand.
TGAGGGAGAAACTGGATGACATGGGGGCGGTTCCTGACGCACCACTCTTAGCTGCATCCCACACATCAGGAAAACGATAGTTTTCGATCGCATGCGTCAGTTTCTGTGATGAGTATTGCGATGAGGCGATCGCCGTCCGACGGAGTTGCTTGGTCGAGCCCCGGGGCTGGATTCCAGGCTCAAGGCCTGGAATGACGGAGGGTAGGGGCTCGACCGGCAGAAGGCGCGACTGTCCCGACGGAGAATTGGCGCAGCCACTTGCTACTCCGCCGTACGTCACGTACTTGCCGCGCGAAACAGGCCACCCAAACCCCGTTGGCTTTCGCGCCCTGACGCGTTATGCCTGCCCATCCCGCCAGCATCCGGATGAGAGCCCATGACCAATCCTGTCACCATTGAAGTCACCCGTGGCCTGCTCGTGGAAAGTCGTCATCGCGGCGCGGTGGCGGTCGTCGATGGCGACGGCAGGCTTGTCTTTTCGCTGGGCGACATCGACGCCGCGGTTTTCCCGCGCTCGGCCTGCAAGGCGATGCAGGCGCTGCCGCTGGTGGAGAGCGGTGCGGCCGATGCCTATGGCTTCGGCGACAAGGAGCTGGCGCTCGCCTGCGCCTCCCATAATGGCGAGGACGAACATGTGGCGCTTGCCGCCTCGATGCTGTCGCGTGCCGGCCGGAATGTCGAAGCGCTGGAATGCGGCGCCCACTGGTCGATGAACCAGAAAGTCCTGATCCATCAGGCCCGCACGCTCGACGCACCGACGGCGCTGCACAACAATTGTTCCGGAAAACATGCCGGCTTCATCTGCGCCTGCTGTCACCGGGATATCGACCCGAAGGGTTATGTCGGCTACGAGCACCCGCTGCAGGTCGAGATCCGGGCCGCGATGGCAAGCCTGACCGGCGCCGTGCTCGGCGCCGAGAGCTGCGGCACCGACGGCTGCTCCATTCCGACCTATGCCGTGCCTTTGCGCAGCCTGGCGCAAGGCTTTGCCAGGATGGCGACCGGCACCGGGCTGGAGCCGGTGCGCGCCAAAGCATCCCGCCGCCTGATCGAGGCTTGCATGGCCGAGCCCTTCTATGTCGCCGGCTCCGGCCGCGCCTGCACGAAACTGATGCAGATCGCCCCCGGACGCATCTTCGTCAAGACAGGCGCCGAGGGTGTCTTCTGCGCTGCGATCCCGGAAAAGGGCATCGCCATGGCGCTGAAATGTGAGGATGGCGCCACCCGCGCCGCCGAAGCCATGGTGGCGGCCGCGCTCGCCCGCTTCTTCGAGACGGAAGAGACGGTGCATGCCGCTCTGATGGCCTTTGCCGCAGCCGCGATGCGCAACTGGAACGGCATCCATGTCGGCGATCTCAGAGCGACCTCCGTCTTCTCGGCATGATGCCGAAATCGGTTCGCGGTTTTCGCACGACATCCTGCCCTGACTTTTTAGCGAATGATTAGGCTGCAGTGATTGTACCGTTGAGATCGCGATAAGGCTTCAGCCGCTCGGCCGTCATCTCCGTCGGTACGATCAGTCCTGCCACCTCGGCAATGCCGAGCACTGGGCAGGGCGAGACGAGGTCGAACTTCTCCTCCGTCAGCAGCACATGCGTTTCGGCCGAGCAGCGAGCGATGTGCCGCTTGATCGCCGCTTCCTCGAAATCGCCGGTGGAAAGCCCGTGCACGGGGTGGGCGGCGGTGACGCCGAGGAAGAACAGATCGGGGCGAAGCTGCGAAATCGCCGCCATCGCCGCAGCGCCCGTTGCCACCATCGAATGTTTGTAGAGCCGCCCGCCGGCCAGGATCACCTCCGCCGTCGGATGGTGCTCCAGCTCGGCGGCGATCGTCGGACTGTGAGTGGCAACTGTCAGCGCCATATCGCGCGGCAAATGCCGGGCAATCTCGGCGGTCGTCGTGCCGCCGTCGAGGAAGACCATCTGCCCCGGCTTGACCATCGCAGCCGCCTTAGCCCCGAGCCGCGCCTTGTTCTCGGACGAGACGCTGGCCCGCGCGGTAAAATCGGGCAGATCGGGCGCAAGCGGCATCGCGCCGCCATGCACGCGTTTCAAGAGCCCCTCCGCCGCCATTTCCCGCAGGTCACGCCGGATCGTGTCTTCTGAAAGCGAAAAATCCTCGGCGACACGCTTGGCGATCACCTGGCCGTCGCGGCGCAAGATGTCGAGGATCAGGGTCTTGCGCTGCGTCGTCAGCATTGTCTCTCCGCACGAAAATTCACGAGATGGCATGATATTGCATGAAATGACTCGACATTCAAGAAATATCGTGCATTTTCAGGAAATCCCGTGCATGAGGCCGGGAGTGCTCGCGCAGAAGCGGAGCGATGGAGTTGATCATGTTGATTTTGATTGCGGGGCCTTATCGGTCCGGAACGGGCGACGACCCGGAGAAGATGGCCGCCAACCTCAAGCGGCTTGAGGAACCATCTTATGCCTTGTTCAAGGCCGGCCATGTGCCGATGATCGGCGAATGGGTGGCGCTGCCGATCTGGCACGCCGCCGGCGGCAGATCGGTCGGCGACGCCCTCTACGAGGAAATCTTCCATCCGGTCGCCGGCCGGTTGCTGCAGCTCTGCGAGGGCGTGCTGCGCCTGCCGGGCGATTCCAAAGGCGCCGACAACGACGTGCGCATCGCCAGGGAACGCGGCATCCCGGTCTGGCACCGGCTGGAGGATGTACCGGGCTGCGGGTGAGAGCGGGGGTGTTGCCTCTCACCCTGACCTTCTCCCCGTTTTGACGGGGAGAAGGGACGTGCCAAACGCAACCTTGAGATAGAGGAAGCGGGTGCCGCACACCCCTTCTCCCCGTCAGAACGGGGAGAAGGGGTGGCGGCAGCCGGATGAGGGGCGGCAGCAAGGCACGCCGGCAATCGCCCGCAAACCATCGATCTCCCCGGTTCCGGCGCACCAATCCCCGCGCTATAAGACGTGCCGAAAGGGAGTGGACAACCATGCTGACATTATATTACGCGTCCGGAACCTGCGCGCTCGCAAGCCTTATTGCCCTGGAAGAATCCGACCTTGCCTTCGAGACTAAGAAGCTCAGTTTCCGCGATGGCGAGCAGCGTTCGCCGGACTATCTGAAGATCAATCCGAAGGGACGGGTGCCGGCGCTCGTCACCGATCGCGGCGTGCTGACGGAAACGCCGGCGATCCTCGGCTTCATCGCGGAAAGCGCCCCGGCCGCCAAACTCGCGCCGCTCGGCGATGTCTTCGAAATGGCGCGGCTGCAATCCTTCAACAACTATCTCTGCTCGACCGTGCATGTGAACCACGCCCATCGCCCGCGCGGCTCGCGCTGGGCCGACGATCCGGCGGCACTCGAGGCGATGAAGGCCAAGGTGCCGCAGAATATGGCCGATTGTTTCGGGCTGATCGAAGAGACGATGTTCAAAGGCCCGTGGGTGATGGGCGAGACCTATTCGCTGGCCGATCCCTACCTCTTCGTCATGACCGATTGGCTGCCGGCCGACGGCGTCGATCCCGCCCGCTTTGCAAAGGCAAGCGACCATCACGCTCGCATGCTGCAGCGCCCCGCCGTCCAGCGGGCGCTAGCCTTCGACCGGGGCTGAGGGGCCGGCATATAGAGCTCGTCCAGTTGCGCAGGTTCGGTCCTTGCCGTCCCGGTCGGCCAAAGACATCAGGAGATCGGCGTCGGCTTGGATTCTTGGCCCTCGCTTCGGCCGCATCGGTAAGGTTGTTGTCCCAGACGGGGCCGCCGAGCAGATCGTCGATGAGTGTCGGGTGAGCCGGCGCGCAGGGTGTCGTAATCGTGGGCCGACAGCACGACGGCCACGCGTTCGCCGCCCAGTGTGACGAATTGCGGCCCGTCGTCGCGCCTTGCGCACCACTTCCGATAGTCGGTTTCTCGCGTCCGGCAATCGCCATTCCATCATCCGCCCCCCAGTTGTGCGAGTATTCATGCTACGCCGGTCGGGGCGCCATCCCCAGCCCGATTACCCGCCAGCCCCTTGGTATCTGCGGGTGGCGTAGCGCCAGTGGGCGATGGCGAGCAGCACCCAGATGGGGCCGGCGGCGAGCGCCACCGGCCCGGCCCAGTCGCCGAGGATCGGGATTGGTTTGCCGAGCAGGGCGCCGACGGGAACCGAGCTGGTCAGCGCCAGCGGCACGGCGGTGATGAGGATGATCTGGATGCTGCCGGGAAAGATGTTGAGCGGGTAGCGCGTCAGCTCCCAGAAACCGAAGAAGATCGAGAACAGGTGGTTCGACCGCACCCACATCAGCGCCGTCGCGCCGATCATGGTGATCATCGCAGCGGTGAGCAGTGTCGCGCTGACGATCGCGACCAGCAGGAACGCCACGGACGGGGCCGTCCAGATGAAGTCGACCGACAGGACGGCCCAGCAGAGCAGCGGCACTGCCAGGATGATGTGGCCGGCATAGCCGACATTGAGGCCGGAGAAGACGAGATAGGCCCAAGGGCTGAACGGCTTGACCAGGAGTGTGTCGTAGGTGCCGAGCCGCACCAGCTCCTCGAGGTCGCGCAATTGCACGAAGCTCATTGCCGCACCGAGAGAGTAGGCGAGCAGCTGGAAGCTGAAGAGCAGCGCCAGCTCCGGCCAGGTCCAGCCGCCAAGCCTCTGGAAGCGGGCAAGCAGGATGCCGATCGTGGCAAAGACGCTGCCGTAGGAAAGGATCTGCGCAAGCCGGTCGAGCCAGAAGGCGCCGCGATATTCCATTTGTGAGCGCACATGCATGCGCACCAGCAGCGGAATGACGCGAAGGTGATGAAGGAACACGATCAGCCTCCCTGCACGGTGATGCGGCGCGAGGCCAGGCGCCACAGCCAGAGCACGCCCAAAAGGAACAGTCCGGCCCAGCCGAGGCCGAGGCCGAGATGCAGCCAGGTGTCGGCCACGGAGAGCCTGCCGAGATAGACCGCGTTGGGATAATAGACGACCCAGGCGAAGGGCAGGTGGCGGGCGATCGTCGCCAAGGGCTCGGGGAAGAACCAGAAGGGCACCAGCAGGCCGGAGAAGAGATGCAGCAGGGCGCCGAGGATCCAGTCCAGCGAGAAGCTCGTCATCAGCCAGAAGGCGATCAGGCCGAAGAGCGCCGACATCAGGAAGATCAGCGCGAAGGACAGCGCCCAGAAGGCGATAAACATCAGGCCGTGAAACAGGCTTGCCGGCGCCAGCATGCCGTAGAATAGGGCCGTGAAGGTGATGGTCGGGATTACCTGCGTCGCCAGCCGATAGGAAAAGCTGCCGCATTCATTGGCGAAGAGATAGAGCGGATAGGAGAGCGGCTTCAGCAGCCAGACGGCGATATCGCCTGTTTTGAGCGAGCGGCCGATCTCGCCGATGACCCTTTCCGGGCGGGTGGCGCCCATGACAGCGCCGCCGAGCAGGGCGTAGGTCACCATCTGCTGCAGCGAAACGCCGTCGACGACGGTCGCGCCGACGCCGGCATAGACGGCGAGCCAGATGGCGACGCGAGCGACGACCTGTACAAGCTTGCCGAAGATGTTGGCCCAGACCTCGTTGCGGTAGGCGAGCTGCGCGTGAAAGGAGCTGCGGGTGAAGGCGAGATAGGCGCTCATGAGGCCCTGGCCCTGGCGTTGCGACCCTGGTAGAAGGTGCGGATGACTTCTTCGATGTCAGGCTCGTGCAGCGCCACATCCTTGAGATCGCGGTCGCTGCCGACCTCCGAAAGAATTTTGACCAGCGACACGTCTTCGCGCTCGATCAGATATTCCTTACGCAGGCCCTCGTCGTTGACGAGCGATGCCGTGCTGAGCCGCAAGGGGCCGGGGTCGCTGGCAAATTCCAGCGTCAGCCGCCGGGCCGAGCCGAGGGCGGCGCGCAGGCTGCGCAATTCGCCATCGAAGATCAGCCTGGAGTGATCGACCATGATCAGCCGCGGGCAGATCGTCTCGATGTCCTGCAGGTCATGGGTGGTGAGAATGATGGTGACGCCGCGTTCGCGGTTGATCTCGGCGAGGAACCGACGCACGGCATCCTTGGCGACCACGTCGAGCCCGATCGTCGGTTCGTCGAGGAAGAGGATCTTCGGATCGTGCAGCAGCGACATGACGATCTCGGCGCGCATGCGCTGGCCGAGGCTGAGCTGGCGCACCGCGCGGTCGAGGAAGGGCGAGAGATCGAGCAGCTCGCTGAAGTGACGCAGATTGTCCGCATAGCGGGAAGCCCGGATATCATAGATGCGCTGGTGCAGGGTAAAACTGTCGATCAGCGGCAGGTCCCACCACAGCTGGCTGCGCTGTCCGAAGACGACGCCGATCTCGCGCGCATTGTCCATGCGGGAGAGATGCGGCGTGCGGCTGAGCACCGAAAGCGTGCCCTCGCTCGGCACCAGAATGCCGGTCATCATCTTGATCATCGTCGATTTGCCGGCGCCGTTCGGGCCGAGATAGCCGACGGCCTCGCCGGCCGTAATATCGAAGCCGATATCGGAAACGGCCTGAACCTCGGTATATTCGCTCGTCACCAGCGTCTTGAAGGCGCCGAGCAGGCCCGGAAATCTCTTGTGCTGCCGGAAGCGCTTGCTGACGCCCCGTGCTTCGATCAAAGCCGGCATGTCTATTCCCTCGGATGTGATGCGAGCCGACTCGGGCGGCGATGGGGCTTGCGACACAGGCTAGCGCGAAGTGAGATTCGTGCAAAGACAAGTTGAGTTTCGACCGATCGCTTCGGCCTTGTGTCGCCACCACCTTTGACCGATCCCCGCCTGCGCTACATTGAAGGCATGGAAATAATCTGCGCCTTGCTCATCGTCGCTGCAGCCATCGCGATCATCGTCCTTGCCGGCCGATGGAACACCTCGGATGCCGATCACTATATGGGCTTCGGCAATCTTCGTTCGCGCCGCAGGCGGCAGCCCGGCGACGATGATACGAAAGAGGAATGAGGCGCCGTTTCGAAGGCCGTCTTCGGTCGGGCGCCTCCGCAACGGCGGTCAGTGTGCCTGGCGCTGCGAACACTGACGCAGGATCGTCGCCGCATTGTTCGGCATCGGCCGTTCGACGCGCCGGTAGACGCTGCCGTCGCGCGTCCGGCGCATCAGGCCGAGGTCACAAAGTTCCCGACGCAGCAAAGCGTGATCTCCAAACAGGTGCCTGTCGCGAAGAAGAGCATTGACTTCTTTTTCGGACATATCCCTCGCTGAGGGAATATACGACCAGAGAATCCAAAGCGCCGTGATCTGATCCATGCGCCGCGAGGGCCAGCGTATCAGGCGAAGCTCTTGGTCGAACCTGCGTTGAACACGGTCGATATGCTTTCGGTCGACCGCGGGGTCGGCGACAGGCGCCGCTGTCGGGGGGAGGGCCTCGCTGTCAACGAGATCAGTTTGCGCCCGCAGGCTCTGGAAATTGCCGTAACCGGCAGCCCGTGCCAGCATGTTCAAGAACTGGAGGTGAGAGGGAAGCCCCTCATGGGCGGAGAGCTGCAGGCGAAGCGACTTGGCAAATGCGGAGGCATCGCTCACCTGGAGCGGGATGAGTTTTCTGGACATGACCTATCCTTTGGTCGTGCCGTTCCGGATGGATTATCGGTGATCGCCCTTCCGACATGGCACGGGATCGGTGTCCATATCTCAGTCATTGTCAGGTTTAGCGTGTTCCGGAGAACGGCGATGCCTGGGTGAACTGCAGACCCGATGCAGGAATTATCACCGCGCCCTCGATATTTCAACGGTCTTCACGCTCGGTGGCTCCGGCCGGGCGATAGCCTTTTGCGGGGCGGGGTCCATTCGCACGGGCCAAGCACGCAGGTCTCCACAGCTACGGGTTTCAGCTTGTCGGCCATGACCGGAACAAAGCAGGCGGTCTGGATGTTTGACGCATGCTCTGCGGCATCTGACGAATTGTGCGACATGGCCAAATCTGCTCGGGGAGATCACGTCACCTGGAATTCGGAGGCCGGGCAGGTCTCCGGCCACATCATTGCGATCCACACCCGGGATTTTGACTACAAAGGTCATCGCCGCCGCGCCACCGAGGCCTCACCCCAATACGAGATCAAGAGCGACAAGAGCGACCATATCGCTGCCTATAGGGAAGATGCATTGCGGAAGGTCAAAGGAGGATAGGATGAACCCGAAAAGCACGTTGAGCATTGCCGGTCATCCGATCCACCCGATGTTGATCCCGTTCCCCGTCGCCGCCTTCGTCGGCACGCTTGTTGTCGACATCGTCTACGCCAGATCGGGCGATCCGGCCTGGGCAGTTGCGACCAACTGGATGCTCGGCGCCGGCCTTGTCATGGCGGCGTTGGCGGCAGTTGCCGGCTTGATCGACTCTTTCGGCGACAGCCGCATTCGCGACCTGCGCGACGCCTGGTTTCACATGATCGGAAACGTCATTGTCGTCCTGATCGAGGCCTTCAACCTCGGGCGGCGGCTGGCCGAAGGCGGGGACTTCATCGTCCCGACCGGATTGGTGCTGTCTTTGATCGCTACCGCCCTTCTTCTATTCAACGGCTGGAAAGGCTGGGAAATGGTCTATCGCCACCGCGTCGGCGTCAGCGAGGATCCGGCCAATCCGACGAGATAATGAACGGCATCCCATCCAACGCCAGCATGTCCGCCCCATCCTTCGAGGCCCCCGCAGGGGCACCTCAGAGACTCTCTTGACTACCGGCGCTTGCTGCTCTGAAAATCATCATTGCGGCCGAGGCGAACGGCGAGACACCGCTCGAATTGATCGAGGGCTGGTCTCGCTCCATCGCTCGGCTTGACGCGTCAAAACCGGCGCATGCGCAATGTCGAGAAGAATATGATCATCGAATTGACGGCCCATGATTTCAACGCATTGCTGAAAGGTTTCGCGCCTGTAAATACCAGCCTGGTTTCCGATAGCGCCATCGCGCCTCCTGAGGTCCTGGAGATGCTGGCCAGGATTGCAGCAGAGATCGCCGCCCAATTCATCCCGTCGGCCTGGATGATTGTGGAGGCGACCGAAATCGTCGGGCTGTGCTCCATCATTCGCGCACCTCAGAACGGCGAAATCCACATCGGCTATGGGATCGCGCCCAGCCGCCAAGGACGTGGATCCGTCACGCGCGCCATAGGAGAATTGCTGGAATGGGCGCGGCAGGATCCGCGCGTAACCCTCGTTTCGGCCGATACGGCCATGGAAAACATCGCTTCGTAGCGTGTCCTCGAACGAAATGGCTTTATCCGCACCGGCGAGCGCATCGATCCTGAGGACGGTCCGGTGATTTGCTGGCAGGCATCTGCCGTTTAACGGACGCCGGCATAAGGCAAATTAGCAAATGCGCGGGAGCGGTGCTCACGCGCATTTTGCCAGCGGCGACCTGCCCTCGGCATGCAAACCGCTCTCCGCTCCCAGCGGCAGATCGGCGATTTCGCGCAGCGACATGCGTTGGACCTCGGGATGCCGAAGCGGGTCGTTCTTCCAGGCCGGGTCGATTTGCGCGCCCGCCGCAACGGCGGGCTTCAAGAAAAACTTCAGCCACGACATGGCAAGCCTCGCATTCTCCAGCGACGCGGAAAGGTGACCACCCGGCCGCTGGTGCCAAATAACCCTCTCCCTCTCACCGCGTCGTCGCCGGTCGAGTGGGATCCTCTATGCTTATAATGTCTGCCTGCACCGGTGCTTTTTCAATTGAGATTACCGCGGCGGCGTTATAGGAAAACTATATGAAGAACCTGAATAGCGTCCATCTCAACGGCCTCAGGGCACTGGAGGCCGTCGGTCGTCTTGGCTCGCTGCAGGCGGCCGCCGACGAGCTCGGCGTTTCGGTCGGCGCGGTCAGCCAGCAGGTGATCAAGGCCGAGGCGCAATTGGGGCAAGTGATCTTCGAGCGCACCGCCCGGGGCATGATCGCCACCGAAGCCGCCCGTCCGGTGCTCACAGCGCTCGACGAGGGCTTTGCCCGCCTTTCGGCGGCAGTCTCGATCGCAAGCCGCAAGGACGATACGATCCTGACCATCTCGGTGGCGCCGGTTTTCGCCGCCCGCTGGCTCGTCCATCGGCTTCATCGCTTCGCCAAACGTTACCCCGACATCAAGCTGCGGCTGGATGCGACGACCAATCTCGTCAATCCCGCGATCTCAGACGTCGACATCGGCATCCGCGTCGGCGCCGGCAAATGGCCCGATGTGAAGGCCGAGTTGCTGCTGGAGCAGGAGGTCTTTCCTGTTTGTTCGCCCGAGATGGCGGCCAACCTGAAACAGCCTGCCGACATCCTCGCTTTGCCTGCCATTATCGATGGTCCGGCCATGTTCAGCTGGGAAGTCTGGATGAGCGAGGCCGGACTGTCGGGCGCGACGCTTGCGACGCGCCACGTCTTCAACGACGCCTCGCTCTGCCTCGACGCGGCGATCGCTGGCCAGGGCGTCATGCTCGCCTGGCAGACGCTTGCCGCCTTTGCGCTGGCCGAAGGCCGGCTGGCAGCGCCGTTCGGCATTCGCGCGAAAACCGGCTTCGGCCATTATTTCGTGACGGCCGAAGGCACACGCGAGCCGAAGAAGGTCAAGGATTTCAAGGCCTGGATCCGCGAGGAAATGGCCGGCACGCTGGCGCTTTTTCGGTAGCGTTAAACCTCGATCGGCTCCTTGCTGCGGGCCGCCTGCATCGCCTTGTAGGCCGGGCGGGACTGGCAGCGTTCGATCCAGGCCTTGATGTTCGGATGCGCGTCGAAAAGATCCGCCTCGCTCTGGGCATAACGCAACACCTCGGCGATGTTGAGATCGGCGACGGTGAAGCGATCGCCGACGATCCACTGCCCGCCAGCGAGGTGACCTTCGAGCGCCGCAAGCGGCCGGCGCAGCCCGTAGCAGGCGGCGGCGATCGTCTGCTTGCCGTCGTCGCTGTTCTCAAGCCCGTTATCATAGGTCAGGACGATCCGCACCGAATGCGGCTCGACCTGCGAGGCCGCCCAGATCGTCCACATCGTCAGCAATCCGTCCTCCTCGACGGTTTGGCCGGAAAGCTGCCCGCCATGCTTGCGCGCGAGGTAGAGATTGATCGCCAGCGACTCGTGCATGATGAGGTCGCCGTCGCGAATGCTGGGGATCTGCGCCATCGGGTTGAGGGCGGTGAACTCGGGCGAATGCGTGTTGAGCGGCGCCTCTTCGGCGAGCGGGTCGGCAAGCCGCCTGGCCTGCAGCACGGGCACGGAGCGGAATTCGAGCCCGAGCTCCTCCGCAATCCAGTAGACGCGCGAAGCGCGCGATCGATAGACCCCATAGATTGTCAGCATGACGATATTCCCTCGCTGTGTCGCAGGAACCGTAGACGCTGGATCACCCTCGGAAAAGTCCTCGCCGCTGATGGGACGATGAAAGCTTTTGATGCGGCCGGGACCTTCCCGACCGGATCGAGCACAATTGGGAACAATGAGAGAGCCGGCGGGTTGGACCCTGAGATTGGCGCCCTCGCGGCGCCGAAAAGCGATGAGCCGCGTGCGCAGCGCAGGCCAGGCAAAGGAGGAACTCATGACGGGCAAGAAGACGCATGAACAACAGCTTCGTGTCATCGAGAAACGCGAGAAAACCGCAAATGCCGGCGAGGATTTCGACGCCGGGGCGGATCTGCAACGCAATGAGCAGGCGAAGGAAGCCTATCGCAAAGGCAATGATCTGAAGGCCGATCCGGACCTCCGCAACGACGACCGGGCCATGACGCGCGGCCGCAATCAGGAGAGCGAGCATAAAAAGGGAAGCGGTCGTCCCTGACGATGACGGAGCCCCGAACATCAAGGAGCCCCTTAGAAAGGAGAATGTCATGACTTTGACATTGATCAGCAAGGCTCCCAGGATCAGCCGATCCCGAAGAAATATGCGCGCGCCGGCGAGAACCTCTTTCCGCCCCTTACCTGGAGCGGCGCCCCCGAGGAGACCAGGAGCTTTGCTCTGGTGGTTGAGGATCCGGATGCTCCGCATGGCACGTTCCGCCATTGCGGCATTGCCAATATTCCCGCTGAGTGGAGAGCCCTGGCCGAAAGCGTCGATACGGCGCCGGAGCAGGCGCCGCGCTTCTACAAGAACGATTTTGGCAATGCCCGTTACGATGGCCCGCAGCCGCCGGCAGGCGATCGCCCGCATCACTACATCTTCCGCCTCGCGGCCCTCGACGTGCCGAAGCTTTCTACGCCGGATGCCGCCGGTATCAGCGCGATGTGGGCGGAGGCAAGGAAACACGCATTGGCGGAAGCGACCGTCACCGGCACCTATCAGACGCACTGAGCAAAGGCGGAGCCGCGTGTCAGGACACGCGGTTTCGCTCAACGGTCAACTGCGCATAGGGTGCGCCGCCGCCCGCCATTTCAGCGGAGACTTGTCTGTCCCACTCAAAACCGAGGACCGCCCCTTCGCCAACCTCCTGGAAGATGTTGTCGGTGATGACGGCCGTGCCTGCCCCCTCGGCGACCGAGACGGCGCATCCCACAGGCGCCTTGCGCACCACATTGCCGCTGACGACGACATTTCTGAGATAAGGCCCCCATCCGATCTGCAGGCCCCAGCGTGGCGCGCCCTCGATCACATTGCCGGACACCAGCGTATCGGCTTCCGCCGCAATGCCGATGCCGAAGCCGACCTCGTGCTTGTAGGGGCCTTTCAGCGTCAGGTTGCGCACGACATTGCCGGTGACGCTCGCGAGCCGTCCGCCCTCGTCGAAATTGGCGATCGAGATGCCGTTTGCCGCGCCGTCAACCATATTGGCGGAGACGACGGCGCCTTCGAAGGCGAATTCGACATAGATTGCCGTCTCGCCGGAGCGCCGGCACTGGTTGCTGCTGATCTGGATATTCGAGGCCGAATTGGCGCGGATGGCGGTAAAGGCGCAGTCGGAAATCTGGTTGTTCACCACCATCACCCCGTCGGCGCGAAAGACATTGATGCCGTTGCCGTTCTGGCCAGTGCCGCCGTCGTTGGCGCGGATGTTGAAAATCCGGTTGCCGGAAACGACCGTGCCGTCCTCCGCCTTCTTCCAGCGATGCACGAGGATGCCGCCATTGCCGCAATTCGAGACCGTATTGCCCGTGATCGACAGATTGGCGGAATCGACGGCGTAGAGCCCTGATTGGGCGGCGCCCGAAATGCGGCTGCGTTCGATCCGACCGCCGCAGCGCTCCAGTTGCAGGCCGTGTTTGCGGCTGCCGCCGATCTCGCAATTGTCGATCAGCACCTCGTCGACGCCGGTAAATTGCAGGAGCCCGCCGGCGTAATCGCCGAGCCAGCGGTTGCCGCCGTCGATGACGAGATTGGAAAGCTCGATGCGCCTGATGTTCTCGGCCGCAAACAGATGGCCGTCGCCGGTATAGACGATCCGCGAGGCGCCGGGCACGCCTGATATGCGCGTATTGTCGGGCAGGGTGAGGTTGGAGATCTTATAGGTGCCGGGCGGCAGGAAGACCGGCACGTTCTCGGCCGCCGCCTGCCTGATCATCTGCTCCAGGTTGCAGGTCTTGCGGTCGCCGCTTTCGGGAGCGGCGCGATATTCCACTGCGTCGATCGCGCCGCGCAGATCGGGCTGGCTGGCAGCCGTCAGCGGTGAGGCAAGCGCGCGCGATGTCCCTCCCGCAAATGCGGAGGCGGCGAGAAAGAGAAGCATGTCGCGGCGAAAGGGCATTCCGGGCTCTCCTGTCATGACGCGCCCGTAGCAGAAAACGTGCCAACCCGCCTGTCTTCTTTTGGCACAGGCCCTTCACAGCCGTTCAAAATTCTTGTTGCGGCGGAGGCCGATTGCAGGATCTCGCCGCTTATATTGGGGTGTTGTTCACCCTTTCATTTAAGCAACCCGAAGGGAATGCGGACTACTTTGAAGGGAAAATAAATGGATGTTGCGGGATAGGCCTTCAGCCACTGGGGAGAATGGCGTCATGCACGAACCGAGTGCCAGGCGACGGGAATCCGTCGATGCCCTGACGGCCGAAACACGGCGTTTCGTTGCCGCGAGCGAGGCGATGATGGCATCGACCGCCCATCACCTCGCGGAAGGCGTTGAGAACCTGCGCCTGAAGGCGATTATCCACGAGCTTCCGGACTTCCTCTACGTCAAGGACCGTGACAGCCGCTTTGTCTTCGCCAACGCTGTCACGGCGGCCAGCCTCGGCCTCAGCGCCGAAGAGATTGCCGGCAAGCGTGATTTCGACCTGTTCGATTTCGAGGCGGCGCGCCGCCATTTCGATATCGAGCAGCAGATCATGGCGACCGGCGAAGCCCGCATCGACATGGAGGAAACGGTCGTCCTTCCCGGCGCCGTCAAGCCGATATGCCGGCTGACCTCGAAGATACCGCTGCGCAACGATCGCGGCGAGGTCGTCGGCCTGATCGGCGTTTCCCGCGATATCACCGAACGCAAGCTGCAGGAGGAGCTCCATCGCGGCCAGGCGAAACTGCTCGAGATGATCGCCCGCAATGAACCGCTGCCGATGATCCTCGAGGCGCTGGTGCTGATGATCGAAGCCCAGCTGACGGGGATCGACGGCTCGGTTCTCCTGCTCGATGGCGAGGGCACCAGGCTCTATCACGGTGCGGCTCCCAATCTTCCCGGAGGCTACAGCCGGCTCATCGACGGTGTCACGATCGGCCCCAAGGTCGGCTCCTGCGGCACCGCCGCCTGGCGTGGCCAGCCCGTTATCGTCGAGGACGTCCTGAGCGATCCGCTGTGGGAGGATTTCCGCGCGCTGGTTGCCCCTTTCGGCTTTCGCTCCTGCTGGTCGACGCCGATCGCTACCTCTGAGAATAACGTGCTCGGCACCTTCGCGCTCTATTCCATGGAGGTACGCCGTCCGACGGAGCATGAAACGAGGCTGGTGGCGCTCGCCACCCATATCGCCGGCATCGCCATCGAACGCAAGCGCGTCGACGACCGCATCCATTTCATGGCGCATCATGATGATCTCACCGGCCTGCCGAACCGCGCCTTCCTGAAGGAAAGGCTGGCCGGCATCCTCGACCAGGCACGGCGCAACAATCGCAAGGTCACTGTCGCCTATATCGATCTCGATAATTTCAAGGACGTCAACGACGGCCGCGGCCATGCCGCCGGCGACGAGGTGCTGAAGGAGATCGCCACCCGCATGGCCAACAGCATCCGCGCCTCGGATATGGTGGTGCGGCTCGGCGGCGACGAATTCCTCGTGGTGCTCGTCCACCAGTCGAGCCATGATGCCGGAATCACCCGCCGCCTTCGCGACCTGCAGAAGGCGATCACTCGCCCGATGCCCGGCGAGAGCGGTGACATCGCCATCACTTCGAGCATCGGCGTCGCCGCCTTTCCCGTCGACGGCGTCACCTCGGAAGAGCTTCTTGCCAATGCCGACCGCGCCATGTACCGCGCCAAGCAGTTCGGCCGCAACACGCTGCAGCACCATGATGGCGACAGCAGCGGGGTCGGCATGCCGCGCGGCGAGCAGGACGAGCTTCACCAGGCGATCACCGGCGATCAGCTGTTCCTGGAATATCAGCCGCAGGTGGATGTCGCCAGCGGCCGTATCACCGGCATTGAGGCGCTGGTCCGCTGGAACCATCCGGCAAAGGGTAGGGTGCCGCCCTTCAATTTCATTCCGCTCGCCGAAGAGACCGGCCTCATCGTTCCACTCGGCCTCTGGGTGCTGAACGAGGCGTGCCGCCAGGCGCGCAGCTGGCAGGATATGGGCCTGACGCCGCTGACGATCGCCGTCAATGTATCGGCCAAGCAGTTCGCCGATCCGGATTTTGCAAGCCATGTCGCCGAGGCGCTGGAGCGCAACCACCTGCAATCCCGCTGGCTGGAGCTCGAGGTCACCGAAAGCGTGGTGATGCAGGATGCCGAGCGGGCGCTCGCCATGATGGAGCAGCTGAGGGCGCTCGGCGTACGCCTGTCGATCGACGATTTCGGTTCCGGCTATTCCAGCCTTGCGGCACTGAAGACCTTCCCCTTCGACCGGCTGAAGATGGACCGTTCGCTGGTCGAGGCCCTGCCGGGCGACAAAACAGCCGTCGCCATCGCCTCGGCCGTCATTTCGCTGGCGCAGACGCTGAAGCTGTCGGTTCTCGCAGAAGGCGTCGAGACCGATGCCCAGATGGCTTTCCTGCGCCAGGCGCATTGCGAGGAGGCGCAGGGCTACCGCTTCTCGAAGCCCGTCTCGCCGGAGGAGATTCCGGCATTGCTGCAGGCGCAGCTTCTCTGAACTTTTCCTCAGCTTGCTCGTCGCGAACGGATCGCTCGCTTAGACCCGAATGATGTTGAGACGCAGAGCGCTGACCACTGCCTGCGTTCTCGTCGTGCATCCCAGCTTCCTGATCACGCTGCCGATCTGATTGTTGACCGCGTTTTCCGAGAGATCGAGAAGCTTC
Organism: Rhizobium sp. NLR10b; assembly: GCF_019685435.1. Lineage (NCBI taxonomy): Bacteria > Pseudomonadati > Pseudomonadota > Alphaproteobacteria > Hyphomicrobiales > Rhizobiaceae > Rhizobium > Rhizobium sp. NLR10b. The sequence continues at coordinate 156,999 of NZ_JABDWV010000009.1, forward strand.
GCGATCTCGCTGCTCTTCCTGCCTCCGGCCGTTAGCCTCAGGCAGTCCAGCTCGCTCCGCGTAAAGGCAACCGGCTTGTGTTTCTCGTTCAGTGTCAGCTGTGACAGCCGATCATAAATCAACGTGGCGATAAACAGGATCTTGGCCATTTCCACCATGCTGAAATTCCGGGGTCCCGAAATCGAAAGGGCGCCGCGTCCAGCCGCGGCATCGTGCACGGGAAAATAGGCGCCCTTTTCCATGCCGTAGCGCCTGAACAACTCGATGACGGTGGACTTCTTGGCTGCTCCGCGATCGGTATTGATCGCCTCGACATCATAGTTGAAGGGGCTGGTCGACCTCAGCATCCGCCGGATGACCGGACTGTCGACCAACAGGTTATGGGCGTCGTAATAGTCGACCATCTCCGCCGGCCAGTTGGTGATGATCTTTGTCGCGCCTATTTCGACGACGTCGACCGTCGGGAGCGTCATGATCAGGAAAGCCGTCATGCCCAGGTCCTGGGTAAGACGCTTCATATATTTGAAGACTTCGTAATGCGTGTTGAAGCCTGCAGCGACTTCTTCAATTCGGTTGAACTCGCCCTCGAGCGGCATGTCTTTCTCCGATCGCTTTCGCGGCGCCTGGCGGCTGAGGTGTCCACTTATCCGCTCGTACCGGAAGTTGATTCTGCATGCTCCAAGCACGGTGGAATATGCATCTGCCGAGAAAAAACGGAAAGGCCCTTAGCTGCCGGCAACAGACGGACGGCCGTTGCTTAACAAAGAGTTTACGGATCTTCGAACTATTCGAAGCGGCCGAGGCGAAAAAATCAGTGGCTTCGCGTTCGCCAACTTCCCAGAAAATCAGCTTCCGACGCGGAAATCGTGTTTCAAGCCAATGATTCTGTTTTCTTATTTGTCCGTACGGCTCGACCATTGGCCATCCGGTTTCGCAACGTCTCGGTTAAAGGAAGCTTAAAGAATATATCGGATTTTATTTCAGGGGTGCCCGTCCAGCGCAAATCCGTGATGGGTGGCGGCAGTCATTCGCTCGATGTGAGCAAGGGGGAAGAGCATGAAGACAATAGGATTCGGCTTCGGTTCGGATGCCAAGGCCGTACTGGCGGCGATGAGCAGGTCGCAGGCCATCATCGAATTCGACCTTACCGGCAAGATTCTCACGGCCAATGCCAATTTCTGTGCTGCCCTCGGTTATCAACTGTCTGAGATTGTTGGCCAGCATCACCGGATGTTCGTCGAACCCGCGGAAGCCTCGTCGGCCGGCTATCGCGAATTCTGGGCGAAGCTCGGCAGAGGCGAGTTCGACCAGCGCCAATACAAGCGGATCGGCAAGGGCGGCAAGGAAATCTGGATCGAAGCCTCCTATAATCCGGTCTTCAGTGGCGGCAAGCCCTACAAAGTGGTGAAATTCGCGACCGATATCACCAGGCAGAAGCTGCAAAGCGCCGAGGATGCCGGCAAGATAAGCGCGCTGTCGCGCGCCCAGGCGGTGATCGAATTCACGCCGAAGGGCGAGATCTTGACGGCCAACGAGAATTTCCTGTCGGCGCTCGGTTATCAGCTTGCCGAGATCCAGGGGCGCCATCATTCGATGTTTTGCGACAGCGCTTACGTCAACAGTGACGATTACCGGCGGTTCTGGGCGCGCCTGTCAGGTGGCGAATTCGTGGCGGATGAGTTTCTGCGCATCGGCAAGGGCGGCAGAAAGGTCTATATCCAGGCCTCCTACAACCCGATCTTCGACATGAACGGTAAGGTGTTCAAGGTCGTCAAGTTCGCGACCGACGTCACTGCCCGCGTCAATAATGTCGATCAGTTGGCGGCATCCTTGATGGCGCTCTCCGGCGGCGATTTAACCCAGGAAGTCGCAACCCCGTTCATTCCGACCCTGGAAAAACTCCGAACCGACTTCAATGCCGCTGTCGGCAAGCTGCGCGCAGCGATGCAGGCCGTGGCCGAAAACGCAACCGGCATCGCCGCCGGAGCTCAGCAAGTTCGCTCCGCCTCGGACGATTTGTCGAAGCGCACGGAACAGCAGGCGGCCTCCGTCGAGGAAACCGCCGCCGCCCTGGAAGAGATCACCACAACGGTCTCCGATTCCAGCAACCGCGCTCAGGAGGCCGGCCAACTGGTGAGAAGGACGCGCGAGAATGCCGAGCGTTCCGGCGCGGTGGTCCGCAGCGCCGTCGATGCGATGGGCAAGATCGAGACATCATCGGCGGAGATCGGCAATATCATCGGCGTAATCGACGAAATCGCCTTCCAGACCAACCTGTTGGCGCTGAACGCGGGCGTCGAGGCGGCGCGCGCGGGCGATGCCGGCAAGGGTTTTGCGGTGGTCGCGCAGGAAGTTCGCGAGCTTGCTCAGAGATCGGCCAAAGCGGCGAAAGAGATCAAGGAGCTCATCAGCGCCTCCAACGAGCATGTGAAGAGCGGGGTGACCCTGGTCGGCGAAACCGGCAGGGCGCTCGAAGAGATCGTCGCACAGGTTCAGCAGGTCAACGGCAATGTTCTCGCGATCGTCGAAAGTTCCAAGGAGCAGGCGACGGGACTGAAGGAAATCAACACCGCGGTTAACACCATGGACCAAGGCACGCAGCAGAATGCGGCCATGGTCGAGGAATCGACGGCTGCCGCCCACAGCCTCGCCAAGGAGGCGGACGCACTATTTCAACTGCTGGCACAGTTCAACATCGGCGGTCCCGCCGCACGCCAGCACCGCCCCGCCGTGGCGACCGCCGCTTCCAGACCGGTCGCATCGGCGCCGCGGGCAATGGCCGCGAAGGTGAGCGCGGCCTTCCGTGGCAATGCCGCCGTCGCCGGCGGCGATTGGGAGGAGTTCTGAGGCGCAGGGCGGCTCCGCCTCATTCCATCAGCTTGCCGATTGCCTCGATCTCATTCGTCCATAGGCCTGCCGCATAGTTATGCGGCAGCCGCGCCAGTTGCGCGGCATCGTCGATGCCGGTGGAAAAATCGCCGCCGCGATAGGGCCCGAGCACGAAAACCTCAGTGCCGGCATCGTCCATCCGGTTGAGAAAGCGGTCCGGCCAGCCCCAGAGCCAGGGCGCGATGTTGATCGGCACCAGCATCATCCGATGTTTGCAGGCATCAGGCAGGAGGCCGGTCCAGCCATAGCCGATATAGCCGAAAAGGCAGCCTTTCAGGCTCTTGCGCGATGCAGTTCTGATATCTGGCGCGAGCCGGCCGAGCACGTCGATCGGCTCATCGCCGCCATAGACGATGATGCCGGCCCGCCGAGCGGCCGTTAGTCCGTTCAGCACGGCTGCGAGCTTTTCCGCCTCGGACGGATCGCGGCTTTTGATGTTGATGAGGAAGCGCCGATCCGGAAAGGTCGAAAGCACTTGCGCCAGCGTCGGCATCATGCCGATACCCCGGCCGCGAAAAGGAAAGCTCCTGCCGCCATCGGCCGTATAGCCGTAGCCGATGTCGAGCCTCCTCATCTCCGCCATCGAATGCTCGCGCGTCACGCCGTGCCCATCGGTGCGGCAGTCGAGCGTCCAGTCGTGAAAGACGGCGAATTCGCCGTCCGTCGTCGGATGCACGTCGATCTCGACGATATCGGCCCCGGCTGCGAAGCCCGCCTGAATCGAGGGGATGGTGTTTTCCAGATAGTCGTGTTTCGGCGGCAGCATGCGGCTTGCCGTGCAGGTGTCGTTCTTCAGATCGGTCTCGTCGAACCGCTGGGCGATGCCGCGATGGGCGAGCAGCACCGGCTTTCCCGGCCGATGCTCGGCAATGAGGCTGGTATTGTTGAGATAGATGCCGGCGGCTGCGAGCGCGATAGCCGCCGCGCAATGGAAAAGCTTCCTGCCCATCTTTCCGCTCCTCCTGATTGCATCGATAGAGGAAGCAGCTAGAAAGCGATTCTGGTTGTTCTTGGGCTGTTTTCCGGCTTTTCTATGCGCGGGGTTATTCGCCGGAAAGGATTGGCATCGCGATGGAACGACAGGACGACGAACTCATCCATTTCGAAGCGCAGGGGGCCGCGCCGTTGCCGCCGGCTTCTGTCGAAGGCCATGTCGGGCGCGCCGGCGCCCGCATCTGGTATGCGAGCTACGGCACAGGCCCTGCCGTCATTCTGCTGCATGGCGGCCTCGGCCATAGCGGCAACTGGGGCTACCAGGTCCCGGCGCTGCTCGCCAGCGGCCGCCGCGTCGTGCTGATCGACAGCCGCGGCCATGGTCGAAGCACTCGCGATACCCGCCCCTACAGCTATGAGCTGATGGCCGCTGACGTGCTTGCGGTGATGGACGAACTGCGGCTGGAGACGGCGGCATTCGTCGGCTGGAGCGACGGCGCCTGCGTCGCGCTGATCCTCGCCATGACGGCGCCGTCGCGTGTCGAGGGCGTCTTTTTCTTCGCCTGCAACATGGATCCGAGCGGCACGCTGGAATTCGTTCCGACTCCGGTCATCGACCGATGCTTCAGCCGCCACGCCAAGGACTATGCGGCATTGTCCGCCACGCCGGACGATTTCAATTCCTTCGTCGAGGCGGTCAGCCTGATGATGCGCACCGAGCCGAATTATGGGGCGGAGGACCTCGGCCGCATCGGCGTTCCGGTCGCGATCGTGCTCGGTCAAAATGACGAATTCATAAAAGCCGAGCATGCCGAATATCTTGCCGCAAGCATCCCGGACGCTCAGATGATCTACCTGCCCGGCGTCAGCCATTTCGCGCCGCTGCAGCGGCCGGCGGAGTTCAACGCCGCGATTTTATCCTTTCTCGACGGGATCAGATGATGACGATCGCCTCCTCTGGCCCCGCGCCCATTTCCCGCTATCTTTTGGTCCATGAGAGCTGATGCGCTGCTTTATCCCGCCCCGGAAGGGCTCTATTGCCCGGAAGGCGGATTCTATGTCGATCCGGTGCGGCCGGTCGAGCGGGCGCTCGTCACCCACGGCCATTCCGATCACGCCCGGCCCGGCCATGTGAACGTGCTTGCCACCCGTCAGACGCTCGACATCATGCGCCTGCGTTATGGCGAGGGCTTCTGTGCCAGTGAGCAGGCAGTCGGTTTTAACGAGGAACTGCTGGTCAACGGCGTCAAGGTGAGCTTTCATCCCGCCGGCCATGTGCTTGGCTCCGCGCAGATCGCTATCGAGAAGGACGGCACGCGCATCGTCGTCTCCGGCGATTACAAGCGCCGCCCCGATCCGACCTGCGCCCCTTATGTGCCGGTCGCCTGCGATGTCTTCATCACCGAGGCGACCTTCGGCCTGCCGGTCTTCCATCATCCCGATCCGATGGATGAGACCGGCAAGCTGCTGGCTTCGCTCCGCCAATTTCCCGAGCGTACCCATCTGGTCGGTGCCTATGCGCTCGGCAAGGCCCAGCGCGTCATCCGGCTGCTGCGCGACGCCGGTTATGCCGAGCCGATCTATATCCACGGCGCCATGGAAAAGCTCTGCGACTATTACGTTGGCCAAGGCGTCGATCTCGGCGAGCTGCAACCCGCCACGATCGAGAGCCGAGACAAGTCCGCCTTCAAGGGCGCCGTCGTCATCGGCCCGTCATCGGCCTTTGCCGACCGCTGGGCGCGCCGCTTTAACGAGCCGCTGCCGGCCTTCGCCTCCGGTTGGATGATGGTGCGTCAGCGCGCCAAACAGCTCGGCGTCGAACTGCCGCTCGTCATCTCCGACCATTGCGACTGGCCGGAACTGACCGAAACCATCCGGGAGCTGCACCCGGCCGAGGTCTGGGTGACGCATGGCCGCGAGGAGGCCCTGGTGCGCTGGTGCCAGTTGCAGGGCATCAAGGCGAAGCCGCTGCATCTGGTGGGCTATGAGGATGAGGCGGATTGAGATGAGCTGCGTATTGGCCCTAAACCTGTCTACAGCCGACCCTGTTGCCTCTACCGCCACTCTGGATGTGGCGGCGACGTCTGCCTCACACTCCCTCATTCGCGTGCTCGTCACAGGAATCCAGCCACCGCGCGTCGGCGCGGGGAGTAACTCTTGCGACCCTGAAGAGTCTCCCGCGCCCAAGGACTTTGGCGCGCTGGATTCCTGTGACGAGCACGGGAATGAGGGAGTTCCTGTGGAGCTTCGTCATGCCAGAAGGAGGGCCTCATGAAAGCCTTCGCCGACCTCCTCGATCGCCTGGTTCTGACCCCCAGCCGTAACGGCAAACTGAAGCTGCTGACCGATTATTTCCGCGACACCCCCGATCCGGACCGCGGCTACGGCCTTGCGGCGATCGCCGGCACGCTGGAGGTGCGCAACGTCAAGCCGGCGATGCTGCGCGACCTGGTGCTGGAGCGCATCGACGAGGTGCTGTTCCATTATTCCTATGATTATGTCGGCGATCTCGCCGAGACCATCTCGCTCGTCTGGGACAATGAGCGGGATATCGACCGCTCGGCCCTGGCTCAGCCGCGCCTGGGTGAGGTCGTCACCCGCATGAACGGCCTCGGCCGCACCGAAGTGCGCGGCTATGTCCGAGATCTGCTTGACCGGCTGGATTCGTCAGGCCGGTTCGCCTTCATCAAGCTTGCGACCGGCGCGCTGCGCATCGGCGTTTCCGCCCGTCTTGCCAAGCAGGCGTTGGCCGATCTCGGCGGCAAGGACGTCACCGAGATCGAGACCCTCTGGCACGGCCTGCAGCCGCCTTACGAGACGCTGTTTCAGTGGTTGGCGGGCGGCGGCGAGAAACCGGCGCTGGCGACACCGGCGATCTTCCATTCCGTCATGCTCGCCAATGCGGTCGAGGAGGGGGACTTGGCGAGTCTCGAGCCGGCCGATTATGCCGCCGAGTGGAAATGGGACGGCATCCGCGTCCAGCTGTCGCGCTCCGGCGACAGGCGCAAGATCTATTCGCGCTCGGGCGACGACATATCGGGCGCCTTTCCGGATGTTCTCGACGCGATCAATTTTTCCGGCGTTGTCGACGGCGAGCTGCTGGTCGGCGGCACTGCCCGCTCCAACAGTCCGACGCGCACCTTCTCCGACCTGCAGCAGCGCCTGAACCGCAAGACGGTGACGGCGAAGATGCTCGACGACTACCCCGCCTTTATCCGTGCCTACGACCTGCTCTTTGCCGGCGACGAGGATATTCGCGGCCGCGCCTATGTCGACCGCCGCGCGCATCTGGCCGAGATTATCGAACGCGCCCCCCATGACCGGTTCGACCTCTCGCCACTCGTGCCTTTCTCCTCATGGGAGGAGCTCGACGCTCTGCGTGCCGCGCCGCCCGATCCGGTGATCGAGGGCGTGATGATCAAGCGGCGCGACAGCATCTACCAGGCGGGCCGCATGAAGGGCCCCTGGTTCAAGTGGAAGCGCAATCCTTATAATGTCGATGCGGTGCTGATGTATGCGCAGCGCGGCCACGGCAAGCGCTCCAGCTACTATTCCGATTTCACCTTCGGCGTCTGGGCCGATGACGAGGACGGCGAACAGCTTGTGCCCGTGGGAAAGGCCTATTTCGGTTTCACCGATGCCGAGCTCGAGCTGCTCGACAAGTTCGTGCGCAACAACACCACCGAACGTTTCGGCCCGGTACGGGCCGTGCGGGCCGACAGGGATTTCGGCTTCGTCGTCGAGGTGGCCTTCGAAGGCATCAACCGCTCGACGCGGCACAAATCGGGGGTCGCCATGCGCTTCCCCCGCATCGCCCGCCTTCGCCCCGACAAACCCTCCTACGAGGCCGACCGGCTGCGCACGCTGATCGCGATGATCGACGCAAAGCCTGGCTGAGCTTTGCGCTCCTGCGCAACAATGACGCAGGACAATATTTTCAACATCATGTGTATTGGCGGCACCGGTTTTCCGATGCAAATCTCGCGTGCCGGGGGAAATGATTTGGGTGCTGCGCCATGAGCTCGTATGAACAAAATTCCTTTTTCCGCCAACGCCGCGCCGTGCTGGCGGGGCTTGCCGGCGCGCTCATCCTGCCGCGCATGGCGGCCGCTTTCGATGTGCCGGACGAGCCGCGCCTTGCCAAGTACGACTATGCCACGGTCCGCCGGCGGTTCCGCACGAAGCTCCTGCAGAAGGGGCCGGCGCCGGACAAATACGAACCGCTGACCGCGCCTGCCGACGCCGAGAAGATATTCTATCGTTCCGGCTATGGCGGCGAACTGGAACTGGCGGCCTGGGTCTCCAGATACAAGCGCGAGCGCAAGCCCATGCCGGCCGTGCTGTTCCTGCATGGCGGTAACGCCATGGGGGCCGGCCACTGGCAGCTGATGAAGCCTTATGTCGACGCCGGCTATGTCGTGATGATGCCGTCGCTGCGCGGCGAAAACGGCCAGAGGGGCAATTTCTCCGGCTTCTACGATGAGGTCGACGACGTGCTTGCCGCCGCCGAGCGCCTGGCGCATCTGCCGGGTGTCGATCCCGGCCGCCTGTTCATCGCCGGCCATAGCATCGGCGGCACGCTCACCATGCTGACGGCGATGAGCACCCAAAAATTCCGCGCCGCCGCGCCGATATCCGGCAATCCCAACGCCTTCCGTTTCTTCAGCCGCTATCCCCAGGACATCCGCTTCGACGACAGCAATGCGCATGAATTCGAGGTACGCTCGGCGCTCTGTTACGCCCACAGCTTCAAATGCCCGGTCCGGGTGGTCCACGGCACGGAAGAGGCTCATTTCAACGACCGCGCCGATCTGCTCGCCCGCCGCGCCCGCGCCGCCGGCGTCCATATCGAAACCGACACCGTGGCCGGCAACCACACCTCGGCGCTGCCAGCCGAGATCGAACAGAGCATCCGCTTCTTCCACGGGGTGGCGGCGTAAGCTCTGCCGTCGGCGAAACAGCATTGTCCTGTATCGCGACGAACGCCAGCCTCGCACCAGCCGCGAATGCCATCGTCGCGCCAGATATCGCCGTCTCGCCGATCGTTGATTAGGGTGGTCCCATGAATTTTCTGCGCCGGGTTTTCCCGATTGCCGGGCTTATGATTGCTGTCGCGCCGCTCGGCGGCTGCAACATTCTGATCCCCGATGTCGCTGCCGATTCGCCGGCCCGCTTCGTTCAGGAAACCTCGCCGGTCTTCTACCAGCCGCCGGGCGTCGATCCGCGCCGGGTGCGGCCGATCCCCGATCAGCCGGTGCCCCAGACGCGCGAACTCTACAAGACCCAGTTCCACCAGACTTACGGCCTGCCGCTCACCAATCCCGTGCATATGGCAATGTATGGCGAGCAGCGCGCCGAGGATTTCACCCTGCCGGCGATCCCGATCAGCCGTGTGCAGCCGCAGTTCCTGCGCCAGGAGGTCGACTACCAGACGACCGAGCGCCCCGGCACTGTCCTCGTCGATACCAAGGCGCGTTTCCTCTATTTGATCGAGGCTAACGGCAAGGCGATGCGCTACGGTGTCGGCCTCGGTCGCGATGGCTACGCCTGGACGGGCCGCGGCGTCATCCAGTGGAAGCAGAAATGGCCGCGCTGGACGCCGCCGGTCGAAATGGTCTCGCGCCAGCCGGAAGTTCGCGCCTTCTCCGCGGAAAATGGCGGCATGAATCCCGGGCTTCAGAACCCGCTCGGCGCGCGCGCCATGTATATTTTCAAGGACGGGCAGGACACCCTTTACCGCATCCATGGCACGCCGGACTGGCAGTCGATCGGCAAGGCAACGTCGTCGGGCTGCGTGCGCATGCTGAACCAGGATGTCGTCGATCTCTACGACCGGCTTCCCGCCAAGGCCGAGATCGTTGTGATGTAGCGCTGCAACAGCGCTCTTCATATCGTCGGCTCCGGCTGGAACACGTCTGCGTGAAGCTATGGTTTATTTGGCGCAAGCCGATAGATTTCTTGATGTCGTTATTCCAGCATTCCCGCATCAAAAGGAAATCAGTCCCGCGTCATGAGTTCCGATAGACATCTTTCCCGCCGCAGCTTTCTTTCCCTTTCGGCTCTGACGGCAGCTTCCGCGCTCGCCGGCTGCGCCTCCTCCGCCAACACCGTGACATCCGGCGACACGTCGATCATCTACCGCTCGCCGATGCGCCTGTTCCAGTCACCGGGAGCGTCGAGCGTGCCGAGCGGTCCGGAGCTTGCCGTCATGTACGGACCCGTCGAGGACGGCGGCTTCCTCATTCCCGCCGTTCCCTATGAAGAAATCGATCCGCGCTACTATCGCCAGCGTGTCCTCGACCCCACCGGCCAGCCGCCAGGCACGATCGTGGTCGATACGCCGTCGCGCTTCCTCTATCTCGTCCAGGCCGACGGCATGGCGATGCGCTACGGCGTCGGCATCGGCCGCGAGGGCTTCGCCTGGCAGGGATCGGGCGTCATCCAGTGGCGTCAGAGATGGCCGCGTTGGAAGCCGCCGAACGAGATGGTTGCCCGGCAGCCGGAACTGGTCAAATATTCTATCGAGAACGGCGGCATGGAGCCGGGTCTGAAGAACCCGCTCGGCGCACGCGCCCTCTATATCTTCTCGAACGGCGAGGACACGCTCTACCGCCTGCACGGCAATCCCGACTGGCGCTCGATCGGCAAGGCCGTCTCCTCGGGCTGCGTCAGGCTGTTGAACCAGGATATCATCGATCTCTACGACCGCGTTCCGACAAAGGCGCCGATCGTCGTGTGGCAGTGATACCGCCGGGGCGGTCGCCAGCCGGCCGCCCAAGGCAATCTTTTCGGCAAACGCTTTCTCATTCGCTGCCTGTAGAGGAATTTATTTTCGAAAATCCATTGCTTAATTCGACAAACCCCCTACATGTGGCGTATCGAATATTGCTTGTGACTCTTTGTCCATGCGCTGAAAGCGCTTCGTCAGATCTCGTCTCAACATCGATATTGCCCGCGGAATCGTTCCCGGGCGCACTCAAACGGTTGAAAAGGAGATCGTTATGAATTCAGGCGTCGTCAAGTGGTTCAATGGCACCAAGGGTTTTGGCTTCATCCAGCCCGATGATGGTTCCACCGACGTTTTCGTCCATATTTCGGCAGTCGAACGTGCCGGCATGCGCGAACTCACCGAAGGTCAGAAGGTCCGCTACGACCTGGTCCGCGACAAGCGGTCCGGCAAGAATTCGGCCGATAACCTTCAGGCCGCATGATTGTCGTTCGCCTTGGCTGGCCACAGATTGCGGCGCGCTGACCACGGATGTACTGGCAGCGCGCTGACCATCAAAGGCAGCTTGGTGGCTGAATGACTGGAAGAGGTCGGGTTCAAGCCCGGCCTTTTGTTTTGAAATTGAGCAGCCGAAGAGTTGAGGGACGCAGAATGAGCAGACCAAGCTACAAGGTCGGCGACATGATCGTGCTGAAGTCCGGCATGACCCGCACGGCAAAGGCAGACAAGCGGTGCCGGATCGCCAGCATCCTGCCCAACGATCACGGGCACGTGCAATATCGCGTCCAGTTCACCGGCGAGAATTTCGAGCGCCGCATTACCGATGACGATATCGACATCGGGGAACCGCCACGGGCGGCGTCACTTGAGGCGGCTGCCAAAGCCGATGACGCCGAGCCGTGGCTGAAATTTTCGGGAATCCGCATGGGCAAGTAGCCCGCCATTTTTTATTATATGACAGCGGCCTCGCCGCCGACAGGAAGGATATTCGTTTGCAGGTACTCGTTAGGGATAACAATGTCGATCAGGCGTTGCGCGTGCTTAAGAAAAAGATGCAGCGTGAAGGGCTTTTTCGGGAAATGAAAGCGCGCAGCGCTTATGAGAAGCCGTCGGAGAAGCGTGCCCGCGAAAAGGGGGAGGCCGTTCGCCGCCAGCGCAAGCTTGCCCGCAAGAAGCTGCAGCGCGAGGGCCTGCTGCCGGCGCCGAAGAAGGCTGTCCGCGCTCGCTGATCCGGCCGTGGCATGCCGGCCCTGGTGTTACGGGCCGGTCGCCACATCTCGGCTTTGTGGAATTACGTCCCGGCCGTAAAATGATGTTGGCATCCGAAATGCAAGGATCAAACGCCGCCATCACCTGAGAAAGGGGGCACATGACCGCCACCAAGGGAGAATTCTTCAATCCCGCCAAGCTTTCGTCTCGCGAGAAGGCCGAAGCGACCGATCACACGGCGCGCGCCATTATTGCGGCCGAGGCATCGGCCCGTGACAAGAAGACGGAGAAGCTGAGGGCGCTTCGTCTGCAGCAGGCCGCCGAAGACGCGGATGCCGCACCTGCGCCTGCAAAAAAGCGCCGCTCGACGGCGAAGACCGCCACCCGGCGGTCCTGATCCCGCCGCAGACGTCACACCGGCGCGGGGCAGGGGCTTTCAGCCGTCGCCGGCCCGGCCGAGATTGGCCCGCAGCCGATGCAGCATGTCGCGCATCTCGGCCATTTCCTCGATCGTGCAGCCGGCGGCTTTCCCGATCGCCGTCATGATCGTATCGACCTCTCCCTTCATCGCTTCGCCCTTCAGCGTCAGCGACACGATCACCTGCCGCTCGTCGCGCAGATCGCGGATGCGCTTGATCAGCCCGCTCTGTTCCAGCCGTTTCAACAGCGGCGACAGCGTGCCGGAATCGAGGTCCAACTGCTCGCCGATCGTCTTCACCGGTAGGGCGCTGCGTTCCCACAGCACCAGCATCACCAGATATTGCGGATAGGTGAGGCCGACCCTGTCCAGGATCGGTTTATAGGCGCGGGTAAAAGCATGCGCCGTCGCGTAAACCGCAAAGCACAGCTGCTTTTCCAGCCGCTTCTCCTCCTCAGGTATCTCCATGGTCTTTGCCGTTTGCGCTTTCATATCCGTCATCCCCGAGGCTGCGATTGTCCTCTTTCCACTTGCGAAATGCAATTTGCAAAATTCACTTGCGTACAATTTAATTGTGCTATAGTAAAACTCCAACCCGATCGAAGGGCCAACCAAAGGAGATCGTCATGCCTATTCTCTATACGACCAAAGCCTCTGCCACCGGCGGCCGCGCCGGCCGCGCCGTATCCGAAAACGGCGTTCTGGACGTGACGCTGACCGTTCCAAAGGAACTCGGCGGCGACGGCGCGACCGGCACCAATCCCGAACAGCTCTTTGCTGCCGGCTATTCCGCCTGCTTCCTCGGTGCCTTGAAATTTGTTGCAGGCCAGCAGAAGGTCAAGATTCCCGAGGACACGACCGTCTCCGCCAAGGTCGGCATCGGCCCGCGCGAAGACGGCACCGGCTTCGGCATCGAAGTGGCCCTGACGGTCAATATCCCGGGCCTCGACCGCGAGACCGCCGAAAAGCTCGCCGCCGCGGCCCACATCGTCTGCCCCTACAGCCACGCCATGCGCACCTCGACCGAAGTACCGGTCACCGTCGCCTGATCGCAGCGACCTGCGATTTGCCCCTCACTGCAACCCTCTCCCCATTCTGACGGGGAGAGGGGAGTGCCCTGCGAAGATCGGCGTGGAACGGAGAGCTTGCGGCATATCCCTTCTCGCCGTCACAACGGGGAGAAGGTGCCGGCAGCCGGGATGAGGGGCAGGTCACTCTAATCGCCCGTCGCCCGTCCACTTTGACGCGGCCGGCGCGACCCCTCAGCCGGTTTCGGCGCTTCCACCGTCGCCCCGGACAGCGCCTGCAGATCCTGCCGCAGCCGCCCAACGCCGCCGCCCGGCAATCCGTCGTCGAGGGCCGCATGCGTGCTTTCCCAGATCGGCAACGCCGTTGCCAGCACCGCCTTGCCTTCCGCAGTAAGGCTGAGCAGCCGGCCGCGCCTGTCCTTCGGGTTCTCCGCCACCGTCACCCAGCCCCTGCGCTGTAAGGGCTTCAGCGCCGCCGTCAGCGTCGTCTGGTCCATGGCGAGCAGGGCGGCGACCGGCCCCATCGGGGGCGGTTCCGGCCGGTTCAGCGACATCATCAGGGAAAACTGTCCGTTGGTGAGGCCGGCCGGCCGCAACGCATCATCGAACAACCGGGCAAGCGCGCGTGCCGCCCGCTGCACATGCAGGCAGAGGCAGGTGTCGCGCACCAGCAGCGTCGTCGAAAACGGGATCTCGATCGAATTTGACATGCTCAATTTCTATTGATATCAATGCAATTAGTCAAGGAGAAGGAGATGAGCCGGCTTCACCGGCGGGCGCCGGAGGAGGGCGCAGTTCATGCAGAACGAAGTAGTTTCCCGCGAGGAATGGCTGGAGGCCCGCCGCGCCCTGCTGCTGAAGGAGAAGGAGGCGACGAAGCTGCGCGACAGCATCAACGCCGCCCGCATGGCACTTCCCTGGGTGAAGGTTGACAAGGATTACGTCTTCGAAACACCCGAGGGAAAGAAGTCGCTCGCCGATCTCTTCGATGGCCGCAGCCAGCTTTTGATCTATCATTTCATGCTCGGTCCCGGCTGGCAGGCCGGCTGCCCCGGCTGCTCCTTCCTGTCGGATCACGTCGATGGCGCTCTGCCGCATCTCAACCATCACGACGTCACCTGGGTCGCTGTTTCCCGTGCCCCGCTCGAGAAGATCGCCGCCTATAAAAAGCGCATGGGCTGGAAATTCCCCTGGGTCTCATCCTTCGGCAGCGATTTCAATTTCGATTATCACGTCTCTTTCAGTCCGGAGGACCTTGCCAAAGACAAAGTCTTCTACAATTTCACTGCTATCGAGCCGGCTGAGGCTCATGACGAGCTGCCCGGCCTCAGCGCCTTCTACCGCAACGACAAGGGCGAGGTCTTTCATACCTATTCGAGCTATGCCCGCGGGCCGGAAGAACTGATCGGCACCCTGATGATCCTCGACCGCGCGCCGAAGGGCCGCAACGAGGAAAGCACGATGAATTTCGTGCGCCGCCACGACGAATATGAGGATGCTCCGAAGACCTCGTCCTGCTGTCACTGAGCCATCAAACATCTGGAATATCGTCACCCGAAGGGAGAAGCGATGATGAAAACGGCCGAAGTGCTGAAGGAGCATTCTTTTTTGGAAAGACTGGTCGGCGACTGGAGCGTCACCGCACCCGAGATGTCCGACGGCAACGACTGGACGGAGACCGTGCGTTCGCTGCACGGCATCTGGTTCGTCGCCGAAGGAACCGGCCTCATGCCGAATGGCAAGCGGGCCACCACGATCCTGACGCTCGGCTACAACGCCGAGAAGGGCAGATATGTCGGCAGCTGGATCGGCAGCATGATGGACTATATGTGGGTCTATGAGGGCGAGGTCGACGCCTCCGGCAATGTTCTCGACCTCTATACGACAGGACCAGACTTCAGCGGCGATGGCCTTGCCGATTACCGCGAGCGGATCACCTTCATCGACGACAATCACCGCACTTTCACCTCCAGCGCCAAGCAGGAGGACGGTTCGTGGAAGCAGTTCATGGAAGCACATTACATCCGCAGAATCTGACAATCACGGCGCCCCCAGCGAAAGGGTGGCGTCACAAGAGGGAGAACGTGATGTCCAAGACGCATGGAAAGTTCATCTGGTGTGAGCTGATGACATCAGACACCGCAGCCGCCGCGAAATTCTACAGTTCCGTCGTCGGCTGGACCACCTCGGACATGCAGGTGGAGGGCATGCCGACCTATACGATCTTCGAGGCGAACGGCATCGGCGTCGCCGGCCTGATGGAGTTTCCGGCCGAGCTTGAAGGTCAGGGCATCCCGCCGAACTGGACGGGTTATGTCGGCGTCGACGATGTCGACCAGACGGCAAGGGATTTCGCCGCCAATGGCGGGGCGGTGCGCCGGCCGCCCCAGGACATCCCGAGCGTAGGCCGTTTCGCCGTCGTCGCCGACCCGCATGGCGCCGTCATTTGCATCATGACGCCGGCGCCGATGGAACAGGAGTGGCCGGAACTCGCCCCCGACGCACCCGGCAACATCGGCTGGCACGAGCTCTACGCCGGCAACGGCAAAGACGCGCTGGCCTTCTATTCCAATCTGTTCGGCTGGACGAAGGACAGCGAGATGGATATGGGGCCAATGGGCGTCTACTACCTCTTCTCGCATGATGGCAGGCAGATCGGTGGGATGATGACCAAGCCAGACAGCGTGCCCATGCCCTGCTGGAGCTACTATTTCATCGTTCCCGCCATCGACGCGGCGATCGAACGCGTCACATCGGGCGGCGGCAAGGTCGTCAACGGCCCGATGGAAGTCCCCGGCGGCAGCTGGATCATCCAGGCCACCGATCCCCAAGGCGCCTTCTTCTGCCTGGTGGCGCCGAAGCGGTAGCTGCTGTGCCGGACGGCGTGCCCCTCATCCGGCTGCCGCCACCTTCTCCCCGTTCTGACGGGGAGAAGGGACATGCCGCAAGCTCTCCGTTTCACGCGACCTCTCTTATGGCACGTCCCCTCTCCCCGTCAGAACGGAGAGAGGGCTGGGCTGAGGGGCTTGCGCCTGAAACGCTTTGGGCTACGGACGCCAGACCTCAAAAGCTTGTCACACTGCCACAGAAGCAAAAACCCCCTCCGGGCTCTCCACCTCCACCAGCCGCTTCTTCTCGATCAACCAGAAGCGGTTTCCAACCGCCCGCACGAAGCTGCGGTCGTGCGAGACCAGCAGACAACTCGCTTCATGCGCCATCAGCTCGTTTTCCAGCGCTTCCTGTCCCTCGATATCGAGATGGTTGGTGGGCTCGTCGAGCAGATAGAAATTCGGCTCCGTCAGCCTGAGCACCAGCATGCCGAGCCGCGCCTTCTGGCCGCCGGAAAGCTGGCCGATCGGCTTTGACTGCATGTCGATCGTCATGCCGGCTCCGGCGAGCAGTGCCCGCGCCCGCTGGTCGCCGACATCGAAGCGGCGGATGATCGTGCCGATCGGCGTATCCTTGTCGGCAAGATCGGCCAGCGCCTGATCGCCATAGCCGAGAACCAGCGACGGCGTCGCCTTGATTCCATTCTGCCCGGCCTCGGGTCTGTCGATCGCTTGTTTCAGCATCGACACCAGCCGTGATTTGCCGGCGCCGTTGAGGCCGAGGAGCACGATGCGGTCTCCCTGGCAGATGAATTGGCGGCCGGTCTTGAACAGCAGCGTCCCGTCCGGCGTCGTCACCGCCGCGTCGTCGAACGTCATCAGCACCTTGGCATGCGTGCCGCGGTTGGAAAGCCGGATGGCGCCGGCCGAGCGCTCGAGATGGGCCGGTTTTGCCGCGTCCTCCAGCTTCTCCGCCCGCTGCTTCAGCTGCTTCGTCTTGACGACCAGCAGGTCGCTGCCGGAATTGATGCCAATATTGTTGAGCTTGGCCGCCTGCTTGCGTAATTGCTCGGCCGCCTTCATGTCGCGCTCGTAACGCCGCGCCTCGGAAGCGTCGATCTTGTCGAGGGCGGCGCGTGCTCTGCTATAGGGGAGCGCGAAGACCGGCGATTGCTCCGGCCGCAGGAACAGCGTCCTGTTCGTCGTCGCATCGAGGAAGGCGCGGTCGTGGCTGGAGAGGATGACCGGCACCTCGCGCGGCAGCGCATTCAGCCAGCTTTCCAGCTGCGCGATCTTTTCGAGGTCGAGATGGTTGGTCGGTTCGTCGAGCAGCAGCACGTCGGGCTCGCTGACCCAGCTGCGCGCAAGCATCGCCAGCCGCTGCCAGCCGCCGCTCAATTGCTTCAGCGGCCGGCTGCGCATGACTTCCGGCACCTCCAGCGATTCCAGCACGACATCGACGCGCCAGCTCTCGCTTTCGGCCTGATCGGCCGGCAGCGCCTGCAGCACCGCATCATGGAACGGCGTGTCGAAAAGGGCGGTCGGCACATTCTGCGCGACATGGCCGATCGTCAGCCCACGCGCCTTGGTGATCTCGCCCGCGCTCGGCTCCAACGCGCCGTTGATGCAGGCAAGCAGGGTGGATTTCCCGCGGCCGTTGGCGGCGACGAGACCGATGCGGTCGCCTGCATTGACGACGAGATTGAGGTTGGAAAATAGCCGATTGGCGAGCGTCACGCCGAGATTGCGGATATTGATGAGGGTCATGTTCGTTCTCTGGTCCTGGCCGGGGGCGGGCGCAATCGGTGGCGTCAGGCCATCACGGATTGCGTCTTGCGGGCCCGGGAATGAGAGGAATGCGCGCAGTCATCCGACGGCGGCGCATCGGCCACGAAGGGCAGACCAGGAAGAGAGTGAAAGCGTCTCTGGTCAGCCCTGCAAACGCATTTGCAGGGCGTTGACTGGACCACGCTGGCGATGATGCCGGAAATAATACTGCATAGCGTGATCCTCCTTTCTCGAAAGGGTTGCAGGATGGAAATACCATTGCCGACAAAAGGAGGCAAGGGAGGTTGGAGGAGGCCGCGCTCTCATAAGCGGGGGTAGGGAATGGAAGGTGCCGCTGGCGGAGAGCACTGCTGCCCGCTGAAATCACCTACCCGCATCGCGGGCCCGGCAAATCCAGGCGCCGCGTTATGCCGATGGTTTCGAGAAACGTCTCGTCGTGGCTGACGACGATCAGCGCCCCGTCATAGGCGCTGAGCCCCGCCTCGACGGCAGATATCGAGTCGATATCGAGATGGTTGGTCGGCTCGTCCAGGATCAGCAGCGGCGGCGGTGCGGCGCCGAGCGTGCAGGCAAGACCGGCCCGCAGCAATTGGCCGCCGCTGAGGGTCGAAACCGTCTGCAATGCCGCATCCGCTCTGAACATGAAGCGGGCGAGCGCGGCCCGGCAGGTGTTTTCATCGGCTTGCGGATTGATTCGGCGAAAATTGTCGCGGATCGAGGCCGATGGATCGAGTAGGCCGATCTCCTGGTCGAGCATCGCGAAACCGGTCATCACCGCAACCGTGCCGGACCAGGCATTCAGCTCGCCGGTGATGAGCGCGAGCAGCGTCGTCTTGCCCGAGCCGTTCGGCCCGGTGACGGCGATACGTTCCGGTCCGGTCACGTCGAAGGAGAGATCGTCGATGATGGGTTGATCAGGCCGGTAACCTGCCGTCACGCCGTCGATCTTCAGCACGATCTTGCTGGCCGGCAGCCCCGTCGGCGGCAAGCTAACCTGCAGCGGCTGGAGGATCTCGATCTTCTCGCGCGCCGCCTTGGCCTCTTCAAGGGCCTGGGCGCGCCGTCGTTCGGCAAGACGGGCATTGTCGCCGCCGGTGGTTTCGCTCCGCTCCTTCATGCCGCCGAGCATGATGCGCGGGATGCCGCCCTTGGCGGCCATCTTCCGCCCGGCGCTGTCTCTCTGTGCCTGACGCTCGACGTTCGCCTGTGCCTTCCTGGCCACCTCCGTCATGCGTCTTTCGGCATCGGCAAGATCATGCCGGGCGGCGGCCAGCTCAAGCGCCTTGCGCTCGCGATAATGGCTCCAGTTGCCGCCGTAGCGTGTCGCGCCGAGCGAGGTCAGCTCGACAATCTGATCGACGCTATCGAGCAATTCCCGATCATGGCTGACGATGACCGCGCCGGCCCGCCAGCCTGAAATCAGCGTGATCACCGCGTTGCGGCCTTCGCGGTCGAGATTGTTTGTCGGTTCGTCGAGCAGCAGGAAGTCCGGCTCGCTGAAGATAAGCGCGGCAAGAGCGGCGCGTGTGCGCTGCCCGCCAGAGAGTACGGCAAGCGGCGTCTGCGGCTCCGCGTCGAGCCCCGTCCGGTTGAGCGCGGCGGCGATCCGCGCCTCCAGCGTCCAGTCCGCCGAAGCAAGCTCGTCGGCCGTTGCCGCGCCGGCTTCGGCACGCCGAAGAAGCGGGAGCGCCCCGGCCGCGCCGAAGAGATCGGCAATGGTTTCGCTAGGCGTGACCTGGACGCTCTGGCGCAGCACGCCGAGACTGCCACTGACTGAAACCGTCCCCGACTGAGGTTGGATCTGACCGGAGACGAGCTTCAGCAGCGTCGTTTTGCCGACGCCGTTGCGTCCGACGAGACCGCTGCGGTCCCTGCCGAAACTGAGGTCGAGATCGGAAAAAAGCGGCCGCCCGTCAGGCGTGGCCCAGGAGATTTGCGAGAGAGTGATGGAGGCAGGCATGGATATGGATTTCCCCGTTGGCAAGGCGAACTGGCATTGCGATCGGGTTGAGATCCATTGCGGCACACATCCTGTTGAAATGGTCGATGCCGGGCAATTTAGGAAAGAAAGGCCGAAAGTTCAAGGTAAAGCGGCGATTCTGCATTCTCTCCGGCAAACCGTGCCGATGCCCCTCACCCTCTCCCGTTTCTGACGGGGAGAGGGGACGTGCCCTGCGAGAGACTGGTGGGGAATGGATAGGTCGCGGTATGGTCCCTTCGCCCCGTTTGCGGCTTCCGAAGGACGGGTCGAGACCAGTGGCTCGACACGGTCGGTGTCGGCAGGCGGATGAAGGGCTCAAGCGCGCCGCCGCGCAAAACGCCTACCGCTTCAAGCTCCCTAGGATCCCCCGCACCAATGCCCGGCCGACCTGGGTGGCGACCGTGCGGGCGACGCTCTTCATTGCCGCTTCCACCACCGTTTCGCGCTGGTAGCCGGAAGACCTGCCGCGCGATTGGCCGCGGCCCTGGCGGTTGTCGTCATCGCCGAAGCCCGGCAGGCTCCAGCCGGAAGTCGTGCCCGGCTGCTCTGCCGCTTCTTCCTGTGCTCGCTTGGCGGCCTCGGCTTCCGCCGCCTTTTTGGCGCGCGCCGTCAGCATTTCGAAGGCGGATTCCCGGTCCACGTCCTCGTCATAGACGCCGAGAACCGGGCTCTTGTCCATGACCTGCTGGCGTTCGCCATCGCTCAGTGGGCCGACGCGGCCCGACGGGGGGCGGATCAGCGTCCGCTCGACGATGGACGGCGCGCCTTTGGCCTCCAGTGTCGAGACCAGCGCCTCGCCGGTGCCGAGAGTGGTGATGACGGTGGCGCAATCGAAGGCCGGGTTCGGGCGGAAGGTGTCGGCGGCCGTCTTCACCGCCTTCTGCTCACGCGGCGAATAGGCGCGCAGCGCATGCTGGACGCGGTTGCCGAGCTGGGCAAGCACTGTTTCCGGCACGTCGAGCGGGTTCTGCGTCACGAAATAGACGCCGACGCCTTTGGAGCGGATCAGCCGCACCACCTGCTCGACGCGTTCGACGAGAACCTTCGGCGCGTCGTTGAAGAGCAGATGCGCTTCGTCGAAGAAGAAGACGAGCCTCGGCTTTTCCGGATCGCCGACCTCCGGCAGTTCCTCGAAGAGCTCCGACAGCAGCCAGAGCAGGAAGGTGGCGTAGAGCCGCGGATTCATCATCAGTCTGTCGGCGGCAAGCACCGAAATCTGGCCGTAGCCATTGTTGCTGGTGCGCATGATGTCGGAAATCTTCAGTGCCGGCTCGCCGAAGAAGTGCTCCGCGCCCTGCTGTTCGAGCACCAGCAGCGCCCGCTGGATCGAGCCGACCGAGGCTTTGGAGATCAGGCCGTACTGGCTGGAAAGCTCGCTGGCGTTCTCGCCCATATAGTTGAGCAGTGAGGTGAAATCCTTGAGATCGAGCAGCGGCAGCCCGGCCTGGTCGGCGATCTTGAAGGCGATGTTGATGACGCCTTCCTGCGGCTCGCTGGCATCCATCAGCCGGGCGAGCAGCAGCGGGCCCATCTCGGCGACGGTGGTGCGCACCCGGTGGCCCTTCAGCCCGAACAGATCCCAGAAAATCACCGGAAACTGGTCGAATTCATAATCGGCAAAACCGATCTGTTCGGCACGCTTGGTGAGGAAATCCTTCGGCTCTCCCCTGGCGCCGATGCCGGAAAGATCGCCCTTGATATCGGCCGCAAAGACCGGCACGCCGGCCCGGGAGAAGCCTTCCGCCAGCACCTGCAGCGTCACCGTCTTGCCGGTGCCGGTGGCGCCGGTGACGAGGCCGTGGCGGTTGCCGAATTTCAGGTCAAGATATTCCGGCTTGTTGATGCTGTCGTCGGGATTGCGGCTTGCGCCGATGAAAATCTTGCCGTCCTCGATCATCCCCAAATGCTCCCTTCGGCGCTGCCGCCATTTGTCGAGAAGGTCCGGCGTCCGCGGCCTTCATCGAACCATCGTTTCCCTGTTATAAGCAGGCAGGCAGATGCGGACAACTGTTTGCATGGGAAGCGAAACCGCTGGCTTGAGTTGCAGTCGATTCTCGAATAACGTTGACGTTAACGTCAAAAAATAACAGGAGGCTGACGATGAACGAAATTGTGACTGATATCGCCGATCGCGTGGGTATTTCCCCCGAGCAGGCGGAGAAGGCGCTCGGCATGATGCTCGGCTTCCTGCAGCGCGAGGCCGCCGACGGTCCGGTGGCGCGGATGATCGAGGCGATTCCTGGCGGGGCCGATCTCGTCGCCCAGTTCAATGGCGCAGGCGCCGGCGGCGGCGGCCTGCTTGGAGGGTTGATGAGCTCGCTCGGCGGCGGCGGCATCATGGGTCTCGGTCAGCAGCTGATGGGCCAGGGCCTCGGCATGGGCGAGATCACCTCGCTCGCCAAGGAAACCATCGCGATTGCCAAGCAATATGCCGGCGAAGAGGTCGTCGACGAAGTCGTCGCTTCCGTTCCGGGGCTCAGCCAGTTCGTCTGAGCGATGGCCGAACATAGGAGCCTCGCCGTATTCGCTGCGAGGCTTTTCTATTCGTCCGCGCCCGAAGGAGAGCCGCATGACCGTCTGGCGCCCGCCGCAGCAGATCAGGGTGAAAGTGATCGGCCTTGCCTGGCGAGAGAACCGGTTGCTCGCTGCAGAAGTGGAAGATGACAGCGGCCGCATCAAGGGCGTTCGCCCGCTCGGCGGCTCGATCGAATTCGGCGAGACACGCGAACAAGCCCTGCACCGCGAAATCCGGGAGGAGCTCGAGACGGATATCCGCATCGTCGGCCCCTGGCATCTTCTCGAAAACATCTTCGAACACCATGGCGCAATCGGCCACGAATTCATCTTCGCCGCCGATATCGAGTTGGCCGACAATGCCCTCTACGATCGTGACGAAATCCGCTATTCCGAGCTGGACGAGACGGCGGCGACGGCACGCTGGTTCGGCCGCGACATGCTGCGTGATGCCGGCCTCGATCTCTATCCGACAGGCCTCGAGAGGGTGCTGTCGCGCTGGCGTGATTGAGGCTTGGGGAGGTTTTTAATCTGCTCGCCAAACTTTGATCGCCCGGGCCTGCCCGATAGGGAACAAGGGGCGTAGAATGGCTGTTTCTGCCGCATTGCCGACATTAGAAGGAACAGCATCATGCGCAGGTTCATTGCAGCAACGTCGATCGCTCTCCTCAGCCTCTCCGGCCCGGTTCTTGCCCAATCGAACATGGGCATGGATGCCAGCGGCCGCTTTGACGGCACGCCGCCGCTCGGCACCGCGCCGGGCGCCGAGCCGCAGACCGGGCTGGTCATCCCGCTCGACTCGATCGAAACCGGCAGTGTCGATAACGGCGCTCCGAGCGGTCGCGTCGACTGGGCGCGCTGTCCGCCCCGCAAGGCCCGCGGAGCGCTTGCCACGCAAGGTGGCAATAGCGGCGCCTCCGTCAGCCCCGCATGCAGCCAAGGTCAATGATCCAGGCAGGCTCTATTTGCTGTTCTTGCCGTCGCGGTGCAGGATGACGCCGAGTTCATGCCATTTGAGTCCGTCGCGCTCGATGAGCGCGTCGGCGCAGGCCGGTCCCATGCTACCCGGCGCGTAAGCTTCGGGCGTGCTCGGGTCCTTGCTCCAGACGTCGAGGAAAGGCTGCACCGCCGCCCAGCCGGCCTCAATGCCGTCGGCGCGCTGGAATAGCGTCTGGTCGCCGATGAAGAGATCGTAGAGCAGCGATTCATAACCGGTGGTCTTGCCGATATCGAACTTGTCGGCATAGCGGAAGTCGAGCGACACTGGCGTCGTATCGACGGAAAGCCCGGGCGATTTGATCGAGATTTCCATGCTCATGCCCTCGTCCGGCTGCACCTGGATCACCAGCCGGTTGGGCGGCAGGCGGCGATCGACCTCGGTCTCGCGAAACTGCGCGAAGGGCACCGGCTGGAAGGTGATGACGATCTCGGTGTCGCGCGCCGTCATTGCCTTGCCGGTTCTGAGGTAGAAGGGCACACCCGCCCACCGCCAGGTATCGGCATAGAGCTTCAGTGCCACGAAAGTCTCGGTCCGGCTGTCGGGTGAGACGTCCTTGCTGTCGCGATAGGCCGGAAGCTCGACGCCGTTGAGCGGGCCGGCCGCATAGGCGCCGCGCACGCCATGCGTCTTTGCCTCCTCGGGCGTATAGATGCGCAGCGCCTTCAGCACCTTGCTCTTCTCGTTGCGGATCGCCTCGGCATCGAAGCTGTTCGGCGGCTCCATGGCGATCATCGCCAAGAGCTGGAACAGATGGTTCGGCACCATGTCGCGCAGCGCCCCCGTGGCATCGTAGAATTTGCCGCGGCTGCCGACATCGACGATCTCGGCGGCGGTGATCTGCACATGGTCGATATAGCGACTGTTCCATAGGGACTCGATGATCATGTTGGCGAAACGCGCCGTCATCAGGTTCTGCACCGTCTCCTTGCCGAGGAAATGATCGAGCCGGTAAACTTGGCTTTCGTCGATCTGCGCGAGGATCTGCGCATTGAGCGCCCGGGCAGAGGCGAGATCGGTCCCGAACGGCTTCTCGATGGCCACGCGGCGGAAGACGCCCTCGCTTTCATCGGTCAGCCCATGAGCGCCAAGCTTCTCGATGATCGTGCCGAAGAAGGATGGCGGCACCGCCAGATAGAAGGCGGCATTGGCGTTCGGCCCCAGCCGCTTGCCGATCTCGAGGAAAACATCCTCCTTGGTGAAATCGCCCGACATATAGGAAATCCGCCGGCGCAGGCTCTCCCAGGCCTCGTCCTTAACCGTCTGCTCCTCGCCGTTCAGATGCTCGAGGAAGGCATCGAGCCGGCCGCGCAGGAATTCGTCGTCACCCGTTTCGATGCCGATGCCGAGGATATTGAGATCCTCGCCGACGAGGCGCTGACGCGTCAGGTTGATGATCGCCGGCACCAGGAGTCGGCGCGTCAGATCGCCGGTGGCGCCGAAGATGACGAGGGTGACCGGCGGGGTAGGGGCAGCGTGCATGTCTCACCTCCGAGATTTTGCGGCCGACTATAATGCCTGCCGGTTTCGCCGCAACCTGGGCGGCGAGGGGTAACAGGCATTTGACAATATTTGGAGCGGGCAGGTGCTGTGGCCCGGTCGTATGCAAAAGGTGTGGCGATGTTACAGTTGGCGCTCAGCCCCAAGGCATGCTCAGTTGCGGGCGAGCGAAGCGTAGAACCAGTCGATGAAGACGCGGACGATTGGCGTTGCGTGAGCTTCGGTTCGGCAGGCCACATAGACCGCGTCGTTGGCCGGAACCGTAAGGTCGAACGGCGCGATCAGCTCGCCACGCGCGATCATGTGCGCGGTGGTGATGTTATCGCCGAGCGCAATGCCATGACCGTGTATCGCAGCCTCGATCGACAGGCGCGCGTCGCTCATCATGTGTTGGCGTGCCGGCATCGCAACCCCGGCCGCGGTGAGCCAGGTGTTCCACTCATTGCCGCGATCAGCGTGCAGGAGCATATGGTCACGCAAATCGCGCAGGGAGCGTAGCGGGCGCCGGTTCATGAGGGCTGGGCTGACGACAGGGAAGAGCTCCATCCGGCTCCAGAGGCGCGACCAATAATTGGGCCAGTTGCCGCCGCCGTAAAGAATGCACAGGTCGACATTCGGGGAGCTCAGATTGTTCGGGTCGTTCGAGGCGCGCAAGTCAAGCAGGATGTCGGGGTACTGATCGGTGAACTCCTGTAGCCGCGGAATCAGCCAGAGTGACAGCACTGCCGCAACACAAGTCACTCGCAGCGTGCCGCCGGTCGCGGGCCGGGTCATCGCCGCCTTCGCTGCAGCGATATCCGAAAATGCATTGGAGACGACCGGCATCAACAACGCGCCCTGACTTGTCAGCTTCAGCCATTTGCCGCCGCGCTCGAACAGGCGCACGCCAAGCGACTCCTCCAATGTGCGTATCTGATGGCTGATCGCACCGTGCGTGACATTCAATTCGCGGCCCGCGGCGGAAACCGATCCATGGCGGGCAGTGGCCTCGAAGGCGCGTAGCGGGTTGAGGGGCGGAAGACGGCTGGTCATGGCGACAACCTGTGAGAAAAATTCGCATGAAACCGTATATTAATATCAATTGATTTTCCAGTGAGCTTGCCGTTCAATCAGTGGAAGAAGCCATCGGCCCCTGCCGCAGAGCTGCAGCCGAGGACCGACCTGCTACCCTGATCGCAGCATCGTAACCGTTAGGATGGCCGTCATGTCCTGGAATGAAACCAAGCTTTCCGAACTCCGAACCAGGTATGGCGACAGCCACGGCGGTGAGTTGCACGATCCTGAGTTCCGCAGGGTGGCCGAGAAGATCTTCAACAAGAGCGGCACCCGCCTTGCGCCCTATTCGGGCATTCCGACATTCCTCTCCGCCCCGCTCATGCAGATCGACAACGACAACCCGGATTTCGGGGACTTGCAGGTGGCGCTCCTCGGCGTGCCGATGGATCTGGGGGTAACGAACCGCCCGGGCTCGCGCTTCGGGCCGCGGGCGCTGCGCGCCATAGAGCGGATCGGGCCCTACAATCATGTGCTGGGCTGCGCGCCGGTTCAGGAACTGCGCGTGGCAGACATTGGCGACGTGGCGTTTCAGAGCCGGTACAGGTTGGAATTGTCGCACGAGGATATCGAAAAACGCGTGGCGCAGATCGTGGCGGCAGGCGTGCTGCCACTCTCGGTAGGCGGCGACCACTCGATCACCCATCCGATTCTGCGGGCCGTCGGCAAGGAGCGGCCAGTCGGCATGATTCATATTGACGCCCACTGCGACACCGGCGGTGCTTACGATCTGACCAAATTTCACCATGGCGGCCCATTCCGCAACGCGGTGCTGGACGGTGTGCTCGATCCGACGCGCGTGATTCAGATCGGCATTCGTGGCTCGGCCGAATATCTCTGGGAGTTTTCTTATGCCTCGGGCATGACGGTGATCCATGCCGAGGAGATCTCGGCGATGGGCATCCCTGCGATCATCGAAAAGGCCAAGGCCATCATCGGCGACGGGCCGACCTATCTTTCCTTCGACATCGACAGCCTCGATCCGTCTTTCGCGCCGGGCACGGGCACGCCGGAGATTGGCGGCTTCACCACCCGCGAGGCGCTGGAGCTTGTCCGCGGCTTCAAGGGCGTGAACCTGGTCGGCGGCGATGTCGTCGAGGTCGCGCCGCAGTATGACGCCACCACCAACACGGCCCATGCCGGCGCGCAGATGCTGTTCGAGATATTGAGCCTGATGGCGTTCAGCCCGGCAATCCGCCGCGCCGCCTGATGGCCTTGGCCGCAGCTCAAGGCGGCCCGGAATGACAAGAAGGCTGCAAAGGCCTCGAATAAACTGAAAGAGGGTAGCGGCGGTGCCGCATCGTTGAGGAGAAAGATCATGACGAAGTTGACAATGAACCGCCGCACCGTGCTCGGTGTCGGCATAGGTGCTGGTGTAGCCATGTTGGCGATGCCCAATGTGCTGCGCGCTCAAGCCAAGTCGCTGAAGGTCGGTGTTTATGGCGGCTACTTCAAGAACTCGTTCGACAAGAACATCTTTCCGGAGTTCACCAAGGCGACCGGCATCGCGGTCGAATCCGTCGCAGAGCCGACCGGCGAGGCCTGGCTGGTGCAGATGCAGCAGGCAGCCCAAGCAGGTCAGGCGCCGGCTGACGTTTCGATGATGTCGCAGGTGGCGATGCGCAAGGGTCAGGCCATAGAGCTCTGGGCTCCGCTCGACCTCGCCAAGATCAAGAATTCCAGCAACCTGCTCGAGCGCTTCATCAACAAATACCCGGATGGCCGCGTCGCCGGGATCGGCGCGGTCTCATGGTTCATCACCCTGGTCACCAACACCGATGTTTACAAGGAAGCGCCGGCCAGCTGGACAGCGCTTTGGGACCCGGCCAATGCCGACAAGCTCGGCCTGCTGGCGCTCGTCTCCAACTCCTTCCTGCTCGACGTGACGGCAAAGACCTATTTCGGCGGCGCCCAGGCGCTCGACACTGAGGAGAACATCCTCAAGGTGTTCGCCAAGCTGGCCGAGCTGAAGCCGAATGTCCGCCTGTGGTATCGCGACGAAGCGCAGTTCGAGCAGGCGCTGAAGTCGGGTGAGATCCCGATGGGACAATATTACCACGACGTGACCGGCCTCGCCGCCGCGGACGGCCAGCCCGTTCGCTCGACCTTCCCGAAAGAGGGCGGCATTCAGGACGCAGGCTCGTGGGCGCTGTCGAAGGCGTCGCAAAAGACGGAAGAGGCCCATATCTTCATCGACTATATGTGCCAGCCGTCCATCCAAGCCGTGCTGTCACGCAAGGTAGGCACGTCGCCAACGGTCAAGCGCGAAACGACCGACCTGAACGAGAAGGAATTTGCGGCGGTTTCCTCCGACATCGAACCGATCATCCCGCACTACGACATGTACACCTCCAAGGCCGACTGGCTGAATGAGAAGTGGACGGAAATGATCGCCAGCTGAGACTAATCGTGCTTTCGCAGGCCTCGTTCGCAGGCCTGCCTTTCAGTTGGGAAGAGGCATATGTCGGGACTCACGCTTCAGAATATCGTCAAGGACTTCAGCGTCATTCGCGCCGTCGACAATGTCGACCTGACGGTGCCGCACGGGGCATTCGTCTGTCTGCTCGGCCCCTCCGGCTGCGGCAAGACGACCTTGCTGCGCATGATAGCAGGTCTCGATCTGCCGACCTCGGGCCGCATCACGCTCAACGGGAAAGACATCACCAGGACGCCGACGCACCAGCGCGAGCTTGGCATGGTGTTCCAGTCGCTGGCGCTGTTCCCGCACCTGACGGTTGGCGAGAATATCGCCTATCCACTGCGCATTCGCGGCCGTCCGAAAGACGAACAGGCGAAGCGCGTCGAAGAGCTGTTGGCGATGATCTATTTGCCGGGCTACGCTGATCGCGCCGTGTCGAAACTTTCCGGTGGCCAGCGGCAGCGCGTCGCAATCGCAAGGGCACTGGCGATTTCTCCGAAACTCTTTCTGCTCGACGAGCCGCTGTCGGCGCTTGATGCGAAGCTGCGCGAAGCCATGCAGGTGGAGCTTCGCCAGCTTCATCAGAGGCTCGGCATCACCACGATCGCCGTCACGCATGACCAGCGCGAGGCGATGACCATGGCCGATACGGTTGTGGTCATGAACGGCGGTCAGATCCGCCAGGCAGCGTCGCCGACCGAGATTTATCGTAGACCGGCAGACAGCTTCGTCGCGGATTTCATTGGCCAGACAAACCTGGTCGAGGCCAGGCGGGAGGGCGGCGCGGTCAGCATATTGGGGCAGCCGGTCGCGGCCCTGTCGCTGTCGGCAGGGATCGAGCGCGCCACACTCTCAATCCGGCCGGAAGACGTGCGCCTGGGCCCGCCCGAGGCCGGCGCACTGACGGGCGAGGTCACCTTTGTGCGCGATCTCGGCGGCGTCGTCGAAACCTTTGTCAATGTCGGCGGTCAGCAGTTCATTGCGGTCTCGACGCCGCGCGAGCGCCCTGACGTGGCGGTGGGCCAGACGGTGGGCATTGCGCTCACCGACAGGGACTGTGTGGTGCTCGAGCAATGAGACGCGAAGCCCCGCAGACGCTTGGCGACTATGCCCCGCTAGCCTTCCCGGCGATCATGCTGATCGTCTTCTTCGTCGTGCCTTTCGGCACGATGATTTCCGTCAGCTTCTTCAAACGCCAGCAGGGCGGCTTCTACACGCCGGATTTCGTCTTCGACAATTATGTCCGCTTCCTCTCAGCCTTCTTCGGCGGAGTGCTCAGCTTTTCCCTGCTCCTCGCGGTCGCGGTGGCCGCGACCTGTGTCGTTCTGGCCCTGCCTTTCACATATCTGCTGATCCGCATGAAGCGGAGCACCCAGGTGGCCTGGTTGGTCGCACTTCTTTCGATCCTGTCCCTGTCTGAGGTCATCATCGGTTTCGCCTGGTCGACGCTGTTTTCGCGCACGGCCGGCATCACCAACCTGTTTGTATGGCTCGGCCTCATGCAGCAGGCCGTCGCCCTGACGCCGAGCATCGGGGCCGTTGTCACAGGCATGGTCTATCAGGCCTTCCCCTACACGGTCCTGGTCCTCTACCCCGCGCTGGTGCGGCTTGATCCGACGCTTTCGGAGGCCGCGCGCACGCTCGGCGCTTCGCCGGTCAAGGCCTTCTTCACGGTTGTCGTGCCAGCGCTGCGCGATACGATCGTCGCCACGCTGATCATGGTCTTCATTTTCGCGCTCGGATCCTATCTGTTGCCGCAACTGCTCGGCCGCCCGCAGCACTGGACGCTTTCCGTGCACATTACCGACCAGGCGATCTATCAATCGAATATGCCCTTCGCGGCTGCCATGGCGGTTTTCCTGGTGTTGGTCACACTGGCCCTTGTAGCGCTCACCTTGCTCGTTGGCCGCCACGGAGGGGCGAGCAAATGACCATTCTCCGCAACGTTCTTTTCGTGATTGTCGGACTGTTTCTCGCTTTGCCGCTGATCGTCGTCGCCGGCGTCTCGGTCAACGCAAGGCAGAGCCTCACCTTCCCGCCGCAAGGTTTCTCGCTCGGCTGGTACGGTCAGATATTTCTCGACATGGAATGGCGCAATGCGCTGATCGCGTCGCTTCTGCTGGCGCTCTCGTCGGCGGCGCTGGCAGTGCTGATCGCCCTGCCGCTCGCCTGGTTCCTCTGGCGCCGCTACGCGCCCTGGGCCAATATCTTCCAGTTGCTCGGCGTGGCGCCCTTTACCTTGCCACCGGTCATCACGGCGCTCGGCCTGCTGACTTTCTGGGCCACGACCGGATTCTACGGGCAACCCTGGACGGCGATGATCGGCCACGCCATCTTCTTCGTCACGCTGCCGCTGGTGACCATTTCGCTCGGCTTTTCGGCGATCGACCGCTCGCTGGTAGAGGCCGCCTCGACCCTGGGAGGCGACGACCGCACGGTGTTCCGAACCGTCGTTCTGCCACTGATCTCGCCGTACATCGTATCGGGCTACGCGTTTGCCTTTGTTCTGTCGCTTAACGAATACATCGTTGCCTACATGACGGTCGGTTTCACGCTGGAAACGCTGCCGATCAAGATCTTCAATTCGCTGCGTTACGGCTACACGCCGACCATGGCGGCGGTGACGATCCTGTTCGTGGCGACGGCAGCGATTGTCTTCAGTCTGGTCGCACGCTTCGGCGACCTGCCGAAACTGCTTGGCGCGATGACGTCCAACGAGCCCTGATCGAAGCAACCAGTCCCGCCAGGGAACGCCAGGACGATCAGCCGTTCCTTCCTCCTGAACATCGAAGCACCCGAGATGGACCTAGCGCTAGAACGACGTTTTCCCTGCGTCGCCGACATGAAAAAGGCCGCGCAAAGACGCATGCCGCGTTTCGCCTGGGACTACCTCGTCGGCGGACTCGGGCGCGAAGCTTCCGTGCGGCGCAATCTGGCGGCCCTGGAAGAGGTGGTGCTTATGCCGAGCTACCTCGCCGACGCCGACGAGCCCGATACTGGCGCAAGCCTGTTCGGCCATCGTTTCGACGCGCCATTTGCCGTCGCGCCGCTTGGGCTGGCCGGCCTCCTGTGGCCCGGGTCCGAGCTGCCGCTCGCACAGGCTGCCAGGCAGCATAACCTTCCCTATATCCTGAGCACTTTCGCCAACACCTCGCTTGAGACGATCCGTCCTGCAGGCGGTCATCACACTTGGTTCCAGTTCTATCCACCGAACGATCCCGCCATGGAAGACGACATGGTGGATCGGGCGCGCAGAGCGGGCTACGACGTTCTTGTCGTGACTGTCGACATTCCAGCGTCCGCCCGGCGCGAGCGCGACATCCGCAATGGTTTGACCATTCCGCCGGTCTTTGACTTTTCAACGATCACGCAGGTGGCGATGCGGCCGTCATGGGCAATGGGCATTCTGCAAAACGGGGTTCCCGACTTCGCCAATCTCTCGCCTTACTACCCGAAGGGCTCGAGCCTTGCCGCAGCGGCCCAATTTGTCGGCAGGGTGATGACGGGTCACGTCACCCGCGAGCGCTTCAAGAAAATCCGAGACGCGTGGCCAGGCAAGATCCTGGTCAAGGGTGTGCTTCACCCCGAAGAAGCGGAGGAATATATGTCCTTGGGCGGCGATGGTCTGATCCTCTCAAATCATGGGGGACGGCAGCTCGACGCCGCGCCGTCTGCGGCGGAGGTCATCGGTGAAATCCGCGCACGACTTGGCCCCAAGACCCTGCTGCTCGCAGACGGCGGCGTGCGCTCCGGCCCCGATATCGCCCGGATGCTGGCGCTCGGCGCCGATTTTGTCCTGATCGGCCGCCCATTCCTGTTTGCTTCCGCCGCCATCGGGCGTCGCGGCGGCGATCATTTGATGAACGTCCTGAAAGCCGAACTGACGGCAACGATGGCGCAACTGGGCTGCAGGACGGTCGAAGACTTGCCATCGAGCCGGTGGCGGCCGAAAGGCAGGGCGGCGAAAGAACTTGATCTCGGATGGAGAATTGCGTGACTGAAGCCGTTACGATGAGCATCGAAGCCCTGCAAAATCGAATCGTTGCGATCTTCGAGCGCGCAGGATTGAACAAGGTGCAGGCGGCGGCTTTGGGCCATGTCATCGTGGCCGGCGAGCGCGATGCCTGCAAATCGCACGGAATTTACCGCATCGAGGGGGCGTTGCGCACGGTGAAGGCGGGCAAGGTGAAGCCCGATGCCGCTCCTGTCCTTGCGCCGGATGACGGCAGCGCGATCGTCAGGGTCGACGCGCAGGGCGGTTTCGCCAGTGCGGCGTTTGAACTCGGCGTACCCGTACTCGCGGAACGCGCCAGGCGGCTTGGTATCGCCGCCATGGTCATCAACGATTGCTCGCACTTCTCGGCCCTGTGGCCCGAGGTCGAGGCACTGACCGCGCACGGCCTTGCAGCATTGGTGATGTGCCCGAGCTATGCGACGGTTGCCCCATCCGGAGGCAGCAAGCCTCTGCTCGGCACCAATCCATTCGCCTTCGGCTGGCCTCGCAAAGACCAACCGCCCTACGTGTTCGATTTTGCCACGTCGGTGGCGGCGCGCGGTGAGATTGAACTGCACCGCCGCGCTGGCAAGCAACTGCCGGAAGGTTGGGCGATCGACGCTGCCGGCAATCCCACCACTGACCCGGTTGCCGCGCTCGAAGGCGCAATGATGCCTTTTGGCGGCCACAAGGGGTCCGCCATCGCCACCATGATAGAGCTGCTCGCCGGCATCATGATCGGCGATCTTACCAGCCCCGAGGTTCTAGACTATCTCGGAACGACGACCTTGGCGCCGTTCCATGGCGAACTGATCATTGCAATGTCACCCGAAACCTTCGCCAGGGGCCGCCCCGGCGATCCGTTCGCGCGCGCCGAAATCCTCTTCGAAACGATCGTCGGACAAGGCGCTCGGCTGCCATCGCAGCGCCGCTTCGCCGCGCGCATGAAATCGGAAGCTGAAGGGATCAGCCTGACTGCAGCCGAACTCGCCCAACTGGACGCGCTGCTGGCTGGCGGACTGGCCGCCGTTAAATAAAGCACGTCGTTCGGAAATGTGCAGCGGTTTCGGGGCAACGAGAGATCCACCGACGTCGGAACCTCATGTGCAATCCCTGCGGACTGTGAGCGCAAGAGTGCGAAGAGCATGCCGGGCGCAGCCGGTCATTTCTTCACCGCCACAATGAAAAGCCGCGGAAATCTGAGCAGCACCCGCCCGTCCGCCAGCTTAGGATGGGTCTGTTCGACCCGCGCGAGGTAATCGGCGAGGAATGCCTCGCGATGCTCTGCGCCGGCACGGGCGAGATAGGGCATCAACCCGGTTCCCTTGACCCATTCGACGATCGCTGCCGCATCGGCCATCGGGTGATTGTAGATGGTGTGCCAGATATCGACGCGCGAGGCCTTGGCGATCAGCCTGTTGTAATAGGCCGACGGCGCGGGCAGGGGCCTGCGGCGCACGCTCTTTGCCTCGAATGCAACTTTCCAGGGGCCGGCATTGGCAGTTTCTTCCATCGCCAGATGTGAGGGTTCACCGAGATTGTCGGGCATCTGCACGGCAAGAACGCCGCCTTCGGCAAGCCCGTCCATCAGCCGCTCGAAAATGTCGAGGTGATCGGGCAGCCACTGGAAGACGGCATTGGCAAAGAGCAGGTCGGCAGGCTCCGTCGGCTGCCAGCTGCCAAGATCCGCCTCGACGAAGGCGGTGCCGGGAAGCCGCTTGCGGGCCGTCTCCAGCATGTTGATGTCGCTGTCGAGGCCGGAGACGCCGGCAGCCCCATAACGCTTGATGATGAGTTCGGTCGAATTGCCCGGCCCGCAGCCGAGGTCGACGGCGCGGCGAAGGTTCTGCAGCGGCACCTGCGCCAGAAGATCGCGCGCCGGCCGCGTGCGCTCGTCCTCGAACTTCACATACTGGCTGGCGGACCATGCCATGGCGATACCTCCTGATGTCGGGCCACGTCTTCCTGTGGCGGATGCGAATCGTGTCGTTGTTGCGCCCGTCGAACTCAGTCGCGAACTTCAGACACAAGGATCTTGTCCACGCGCCTGCCGTCGAGATCGACGACCTCGAAGCGCCACCCATCCCTTGTGAAGCTCTCCCCCAATTCCGGCAGATGTTTCAGCTCCTCCAACACCAGGCCGGCCACGGTCTGATATTCGAGATCGTCGTCGAGCTTGAGGTTCAGGAACTCGGCGAATTCATCGATCGGCGCCCAGCCGGAGACGAGATAGGAACCATCGTCTCGGCGAGCGATCGCCTGCTCCTCGACCGGCCCCTCCTGGAGCGCGCCCATGATCGCTTCCAGAATGTCGCCGGACGAGACAATCCCTTCGAAATGGCCGTATTCGTCAAACACCAGCACCATGTGAACAGGCGATTTCCTGATCGCCTCAATCACGCTGGTCGCGGTTGCAAGGTCTGAAACGACCGGGACGTCCTGCGTCAGAGCCTTGATATCGGCGCTGCCGTGTTCGGACATCGAATCGTAGAAGTCCTTCACCGGAAGGATGCCGATCACCTCGTCCGAACTGCCTTTGCGAACCGGCAATCGAGACCGCTTCGTCCGGTGCAGCTGCGCCCGGATTTCATCGAGGCTGTCGTCGATATCGATAATTTCGACGTCCCGTCGCGGCGTCATCAGCGCCCGGGCGGTGCGGTCCGCCAGCCGCATGACGCCCGAGATCATCGCGGACTCCTCGCTTTCGATGACGCCCGCCGATTGCGCCTCGGCCAGAACCGTCTTGATCTCTTCGTCAGAGACGTTGTCGCCCACTTTTCCTGTCTGGCCCAGCAGCTTGAGCACAAGATTTCCCGAGGCGTTCAGAAGCCAGACGAGAGGCAGCGCAATCTTTGAAAGCAGCGCCATGGCGGGTGCGACCCTCGCCGCAACCGCTTCGGGTTCCCGCAATGCGATCTGCTTTGGAACAAGTTCGCCGACGATCAGGGAAAGATAGGTGATCGCCACGACGACGAAACCGACGCCGATGGCGTCGGCAGCCGTCGATGACATCCCCTGCGCCTCCAGCCATGTCGTCAGGCGACCGCCGAGTGTTGCGCCTGAGAAAGCGCCGGAGAGAACACCGACAAGCGTGATGCCGATCTGAACCGTGGAGAGAAAGCGACCGGGGTTTTCGGCAAGTTTGATGGCTTGAGCTGCACCTTTGCTCCCATTTTCGGAGAGAACCTTCAGGCGGGCCGTTCGAGAAGACACGACGGCGAGCTCAGACATGGCGAGCACACCATTCAAGATGGTGAGAAACGCCACAATTCCAATTTCCAGAAACACAGGGACCCTATTCGTTGAGGTTTTGATGCCGCATAAGGCGAGGCGGCGGAAGCTTCGCAGAGACGCTATATATGCGCATCACCCATCGGCAAAGCTTTCTGTGAGCTCGGCTGGATGCAAGGCCAGGCAGACTTCGTCACACTGTCTACGACAGGCGCCAGCATCTTCTGCGGCGGCTTTCCGGTTTGAGCGGGCGGAGCGTGTACTGGATGGGTCGCTATCAGGCATGGCGCAATTTTGGCGGTGAAACAGGCCCGGCGCAAGAGGCGCTGGGCGTTCCTTATAGCGCCTTGATGTGACAGTTTCGAAAAACGGCGACAAGGATGCCTTCTTGCTGGGAGTTTCAGGGAAATTCGCATTCATGCGTGATGCCGAGCCGAACGCTCCGGCATCACGCGCGCGAATGTCACGCCGCCAGAATGGTGATCCCATAAGCATTGGCAGTGGCCGTCATCCGGGCGATGGTCTCAGGCGAGGGGGCCTTCAGCGGCTCGCTCGTGCCTTCCGCTTCGATGAACTCAGCCATCTCCCGATCGACGATGGCCGAAAAGACTGCGGGGACGGTCCCGCGGTTGGCATAGCCGTGCACCACGAAAGGCGGAATCGTGACGATGTCGCCAGCACCTGCTTCGATCTCTTCAGGGCCGCTGTCGGTCAGCCGCCAGATCGTCAAACGGCCCTCGAGAATGCGGAAGACTTCCGGGCTTGCATGCGCATGTCTAGGCGTCCGGCTGCCTGATGGCACGGTGACGTCGAAAATGTTGAACCAGGTTC
The DNA here is from genome assembly GCF_019685435.1 of Rhizobium sp. NLR10b. Lineage (NCBI taxonomy): Bacteria > Pseudomonadati > Pseudomonadota > Alphaproteobacteria > Hyphomicrobiales > Rhizobiaceae > Rhizobium > Rhizobium sp. NLR10b. The sequence goes on from NZ_JABDWV010000009.1 coordinate 193,339, forward strand.
CGCGGAGCCGAAGCCGCCGCTCGATCCGGTCGCCGAGCACGAAATATCGCTTCGTGTTTTCGGCAGGTAATTTCACAAACGAGTTGGACATCATGTCTCTTTCTTCTTCTTGACGAGGCTTTTCTTGCAGGCGCCTTCTTGCCGGCGCAGCCGTTAGACCTTTGCGCCGCCTTTGACAACCGCTTCTGTTGCAGGGGGCAAGATCGCTGGATGGCTTCGGCACGGGATGGACCTGATGAAGCGTCGCGGCCGATATCGGTGCGGCGAGCCCTTTCCGCAAGGTCCCCGATCCAGGGCGGCCTGCGTGAAAATGACACGGGCTCGGCCGGCTCGTCGAGCACGTGCAAGGGCTCATCATGTAATTGGGCCAATCCAGCAATGTCATTGCTTCTAAGGCAGCGCCCTCGACGGTGAGGCCAGCCGGAATATCGTTTGGCGTGAAGTTTCGACAAAACCCACCGTGAGTAAGCCCGCTGCCTTCATGATGAAAAGCACCTTCACAAAGTCCTGCCGGTCGGCCGGCGCCATTCCCTCAAGATCGTATCACTCATCAAGCCACGCCCGCACACCGTCTTGTCGCCCGCTCGGATCAAGCTCCTGACCCAGCGTGTCGATTTCGGCCGATCCTGTTCGATTAAGACGGAGCGCCGTGAGCCAGTCAAAGGAGAGACAAGTATGGCTGCCACTATGTATTCCGAGCAAGTCGAACTACAGTCGCCGCGCTTCAGTGCGGTGGGCACTTTGCAAGCCGTTTGGATGCTGCTGGAACATCAGCGAAGGTACCGTCGGAGCTTGAGCGAACTCTCGCGGTTTGACTCTCGGCTGCTCCGTGACATCGGATTGGCGCCCCCAGAGTCTCCACTGGAAAGATCGGAGAATGACCTCTCCACCCAGACGATCAGAGTGCTGGAACCAGAATCCGTCCACGATGTCTGACGCCGTCGCCCCTCTTCCGGTAGTCGGCGCGTGAAAGTGCCGGCGAGACGGCATGCGGCCGTTCTCATGTATCCTCTTCTTCGGCACTGTGAGGCACCGGTCACGCAGAGCAGCAAGCCGCTCTCACCGGAAAGCGCAACTGGCAGCATTTTTTTGCTCTTTGTCGATTCGCGGTATCCAAATGCGACCAGATCGGCAGCACCATGGAGGAACCGATGCGCTACCTTTGTCTCTTCTACATCGATCAAACACTTGCTGATGCCGCCAGCAAGGAGGAATGGGCCGAGATCGACCGGGAGTCCTTGGCTTCCAATGAAGAACTCCGACGATCAGGCCACTATATCGCCTCCAATGCTCTTGCCGACCCAAAGACCGCAAAGACATTGCGGGTTCGGGCCGGCAAGGCAAGTTGGATCGACGGGCCCTTCGCAGAGACCAAGGAGCATCTGGGTGGCTTCCTGCTCATCGAAGCGAAGAACATTGCGGAGGTAATGGAGATCGCGGTGCGGGACCCGCTCGCTCGGATGGGGGCGATCGAGGTGCGCGAGACCGCCGGCTTTTAGATTTGAGGTGTCCCGGCTAATGCCGTCGGCCATGCGCTCGACGTTCTGATTAGGGTCACAAGAATCCTTTTCGCCGGATTGTTCACGCTATTGACGAGACACGCCCTGAAGAGCCGGGTGGAGATCACTCAGGTAATCGAGAGCAACATGACGTCAGCGGAGGAAAACACTGCAGCTATACCTACACGTCGAAATTTGTCGGCAAGACAATCATGTCCCGGATCGTGACGTTTCGCGGGCGGGTCAGCATGAAGATGATGGCATCGGAGACCTCTGAGGGCTCGATAAGACTCCCACTGGCTTTTGCCTTCTCGAGGTTTTCCGCGGGCCAATCGGCCAGCAGAGCGGAAACGACCGGGCCGGGCGAGACCTGGCTGACCCTGATGCCGTGGTTCTTCAACTGCCGGCGCATGATCTGGACGAAACTGGTAATCGCCCATTTGGAGCTGGAATAAACCGGCTCCCACTGGATCGGCGCATGGCCGGCTACGGAGCAAGTCACCAAAATGTCCCCGGTCCCGCGCTCGATCATATGCGGAGCGATGTCGCGGACGTTCTTCATGACGGCGTTCACGTTGAGATTCAGCATCCGATCAATTGTCGCGGTATCGGTATCGATAAGATCCCCGCCAATGTAGGACCCTGCATTGCAGTGCAGGATGTCGAGATGATCGACCTTTGCCAGGATTTCCGGCACCATGGCCGCGCAACTTGCGGCGTCCAGAAGATCGGTGACCTGCATGACTACGGCGTCGCCGAACTCGGCAGCGTATGTTTCCAGTGCCTGTCTGTTGTAGTCGACCATCACGACCTTGGCGCCGGCGTCGACCAGGGCACGGGTCGTCGCCAGCCCGATACCGGAAGCTGCGCCGGTTACCGCAGCGATCTTTCCTTCGAGTGATTTAGTCATCGTCTTGTCTCGCTCTTGGTTTTCAGACAGCAAGGAAGCCGCCATCGACTGGCAGGACTGCGCCACTGATCATGACTGCGTCCTCTGAAATAAGCAGGGCGATCGAGCGTGCGACATCGTCGACCTCTGCAAAGCGCCCCATCGGGTGGCGAACAATCATCGGGTTACGTTTGGAAGGCTCGGACCACGCCTTCGCCGCAAGCTCCGTCATGGTAACCGTAGGCGCCACTGCATTGACCCGGATTCCATAGGCGCCGAGTTCCTTGGCCATGACACGTGTCGCGCCTTCCAGTCCCGCCTTTGAAGCGGCGTAAGCCACGTGATCCACGAAACCACGATGTCCGGCGATCGAGGTCACATTCACGATCGTACCGCCGCCGCCGTTCGAAATGCGAGCCCGCGCGAACTCCTGCGCACAAATCAGCGCGGCCCGCAGGTTGATGCCGAGGACCTGCTCATAGCCCTCCTCCGTCATATCGATGACGCTTTCAAGCACGTTGGTTCCCGCGCAATTGATCAGCGCGTCTGCCAGTCCCGCCTTCTTCATGGCGGCGCGCGCTGCTGCATTGTCGGCGAGATTGACCGATATTACCGTCGCGCCGAACTTTGCCGCAAGATCATCCAGATCGGCCTGCGTACGCGACAAGGCGACGATTCGGGCGCCGCGGTGGGTGAGCAGTTCAACGCAGGCGCGACCAATACCCTTGCCGGCACCGGTGATGATGACCGTTTTTCCTGTAAAGTCCGACATGGTTGATCCTTCCGATGCCTGTTGCTCAGAACGGGAGTCTTTGCTCGGTTTGCTTGTCGAACACATGAGCCGCGGCAGGATCGACGTCGAGCCGTATCCTGTCGCCCGGCTTCAGCGCGTGGCGCTCGCGAAAGGCGCACAAGACCCGCTTGCCCGCCAACTGGGCTGCCAGCAGAATTTCGGCCCCCGTCGGTTCGATCAACTCGACAGTTGCCGGTACGCCCGCATCGCCGTTCGACAGCATCCACTGGTCAGGACGTACCCCGTATATCACCTCCTGGCCGTGACTCGCCCGCGTGCCTTGTGGAAGGGGAAGGGCCGACCCTTCAGCCAGCCGCGCTGAGTTCGAAGAGAGATCGATTGTGGCCGGTAGCATGTTCATCGCCGGGGATCCGATGAAGCCGGCGACAAAGGTATTTGCCGGCCTGTCGTAAAGCTCCAGTGGCGCACCGATCTGCTCCACCTTGCCGTCGCGAAGCACTACAATGCGGTCCGCCATTGTCATGGCTTCAATCTGGTCATGCGTGACATACACGGAAGTCGCGCCGAGGCGCTGGTGAAGAGTTTTGATCTCCGAACGCATATCTACGCGCAACGCGGCGTCCAGGTTTGACAGCGGCTCGTCAAAGAAGAACGCCTTTGGGCGGCGAACCATCGCGCGCCCCATGGCAACACGCTGCCGCTGGCCTCCGGAGAGCGCCTTCGGATATCGGTCGAGATAGGGCGTAAGCCGCAACATCTCGGCAGCCTTGTCGACCTTGACGTTGCGATCCGCAAGGTTCTCGCCGCGCAATTTCAGTGCGAAGGCCATGTTCTCCCGAACGGTCATGTGCGGATAGAGCGCGTAGTTCTGGAAAACCATCGCCACGTCACGGTCCTTGGCGGCGATGTTGTCGACGCGATGTCCGCCAAGCTTGATCGTGCCGCCGGTGATCTCCTCAAGGCCGGCAAGCGACCGCAACAGCGTGGATTTGCCGCAACCGGAGGGACCGACCAGCACGACGAACTCACCGTCGGCTATGTCGAACGAGATGTTGCGCAGCGCGTGATAGGAGCCGTAATGCTTGTCGACCTGGTCGAGCTCGATCGTCGCCATGTGTCAATCCTCTGTCAGTTGTGGCGGCATGGCCGCCGATCAATCGGGACGGGTCCACGGGCAGTTTCACCATGAGGTGTATCCTGCATCCGCAACGACGATGCTGCCGGTCATCAGGCTGGCGGCATCGCACGACATGCGCGCCCGCTTCCGATAAGGCATCAGCGCAGGCATAGCCGATGTTGGGCCCCGCGCCGGTGACGACCGCCACTCTTCCACTGAGATCCAGCTTCCGCAGGTACATGCTACTTCCCAAGCTCGATCTGGATCTTGACGGAGGACGGCTTCGGTCGCACGGCGTAATCGAACGCTTCGACAGAATCCTCGAAAGCGTAGGTATCGGTGATCAGCGCATCGACATTGATCTGGTTCGATCCCAATAGCGCGACGATGCGCGGGTAGACATGGGCGTAGCGGAACACGTGTTCGATGCGCAGTTCCTTGGTCTGGGCGATGACGACATCGAGCGGGACCGGCTTCAGGGGCATGCCGACGAGGACGATGGCGCCGCCGGGGCAAGCATGGTGCGCCGTGTCTGCGATCACTTCGGCCGCGCCGGAACATTCGAAGACGACATCGACGCCCCAGCCGTCGGTTTCGCGGGCTATGACACTCTTCAGGTCCTGCGAGCGTACGTTGACGGTCATGATGGCAGGGCCGAGCTTGCGCGCCACGGCAAGCTTTTCGTCGACAACGTCGGTAACGATAACTCTGGCGCAGCCAGCCGACAGCGCCGCGATCGCTGTCACCATGCCGATCGGCCCGGCACCCGTGACCAGCGCGATCGCACCGGGCGTCAGCCTCGCCTTGGAGACTGCTTGAAAGCCTACAGCCAACGGCTCGACCATAGCGCCAGCGGCGTAGGAGACGTTGTTCGGAAGCTTAAAGGTGAAGGCCGCCGGGTGGACCACGCTCGGTCTCAGTACGCCATGCACCGGCGGCGTCGCCCAGAAGCGCACCGCGGGATCGAGATTGTAGAGACCCAGTCGCGACGCGCGACTTTGAGGATCGGGAATGCCGGGCTCCATGCAAACGCGGTCGCCGACTTTCAAGTTCTGCACCGTGCTGCCGACCTCTTCGATGATGCCGGCGGCTTCGTGGCCGAGGATCATCGGCTCGCGCACAACGAAAGGGCCGATCGCGCCGTGAGTGTAATAGTGAACGTCGGATCCGCAGACGCCAACGGTTTTGATGGCGATGCGCACGTCGGTGGGACCGAGCGCCTCCTTCGGGTCCAGGTCGCGAATGCGCAGTTCGTCTTTGCGTTCGAGGACGAGTGATCTCATGTCTTCAGCCCTTTCGGATAATGAACACGGCCAGCGCCAGGCAGAGCACCGTCGCCACCCATAGGGGCAACACGCCCTCAAGGAAGCGCATCCATAGAAGATGCACCAGGATCAGGATCACGACGGAGATGAAGCCCCTGTCGAAGCCGTTGGTTCGGATAGGCAGGAACCCGTCGCGTTGGGTTTTCTGGGGTTGAACGCCAGCCATCTTCTTACCCTTTCAACGCGCCGAACGTGAGGCCGGTCACGATGTGTTTCTGGACGAAGCCGAGCACGATTAGGGCCGGAAGCGTGGTCAGGAACGCCATCGCTGCCATCTCGCCCCAGTTCGTTCCGGTGACCGAGACATATTCAGCGAGCGCTGTCGTCACGGTCCTGGCGTTAGCCGAGGACGTTAGGGTCGCTGCGAACAGGTACTCGTTCCAGGCGAAAATCCAGGTCAGGATGAAGGTGACGGCCAACCCCGGCCGCGCCAGCGGCAGGATGACGTTGGACAGCACCTGGCCGGTTGTCGCACCATCGACCCGCGCCGCTTCGTCAAGCTCCAGCGGAATCCCGTCGAGCATGCCCTTCAAGAGCCAGACGGCGAAGGGCAGGTTGAAGACGCAATAAAGCAGGATCAGGCCAGTCTTCGTATCGAACAGCATGAAATCGCCGAACACGAACCACTTGGTGAAGAGCAGGAAGAGCGGCAGCAGAAACACGGCTGGCGGCGCCATGCGGTTGGTGATCAGCCAGAAAAACACATTGTCACCGCCGCCGATTTTGTAACGCGACAGCCCGAACGCCGCGAGCAGGCCGAGCGCGCACACCAGCGCTGCGTTCGATGTCGCCACGATCAGCGAATTCCAGAGATACTGCAGGAATGTCGAGCTGTTCAGCACCGCCAGAAAATTGTTCCAGTAAAGATCGTCGATGAGGAACGACTTCGAATAGAGCTTCACGCGGGGGCGCATCGAAACGACCAGCATCCACCAGACCGGAAGCAGCGTCAGAATGGTCAGGCATATCCAAAGGACGAACGAGGCTATACCGGAGCGTTTCATTGTGCGCCTCCCTTGCGGCCGGTCATGGCGACGAACAGCAGCCAGCTCAGAACGATCGTGACGTAAAGCGTCAGTAGCGACATGGCCGCACCGTAGCCGTAATCGGTCTTCGGAAAGACGTTGATCCAGATATGAAGGCCGATGAACCGGGTGGCCTCAGCCGGACCACCCTTTGTCAGCATCCAGATTTCGTCGACCGAGCGCAGCGCGTCCATCAGCCGGATGAAGACGGTTGTCAGCAGCACCGGCTTCAACATCGGAACGATCACGTACCAGAAAATCTGCAGCTTGTTGCCGCCGTCGATCTGCGCCTGTTCGAGCGGTTCTTTCGGCAAGGCGGTCAGTCCCGCCATGAGTGACAGCGTGACGAACGGCGTCCAATGCCACAGGTCCATGATGATCGCCGTGGCGAAGGCGTGATAGGCATTGGTCGAGATGTTGTAGTCGATGCCGAACCACAGTTTCAGGTAATAGGGCACGATGCCGAAGCCGGGAACGCAAAGCAGCCGCCAGGTAGCGCCGACTGCAATGGGCGCGACCACGATCGGCAGTGTGTGGATCGTGCGAAAGAACTGCCGGCCCCACAGCCGGTCTGCCATCAGCGCGCGGGCCAGGACATAGCCTAACAACAGCTCGCTCACAACGACGACGAATGCGAAGACCAGCGTGCGCGCAAGCGAGTTCAGGAATGTCGTGTCAAAAACGAGGCTGCGATAATTCTGCAGGCCTGCCCAGCGCAGGGTGGGGTCGACTGCGTTGGTGTTCCAGTCGAAGAAGCCGACATAGAGAATGTAGATGAAGGGAACAAACCCGACAACGAACAGAATTAGCGTGGCTGGTGCTAGAAACAGCCATCCGATGTTGGATTGTCTCATCCTGCGCTCCGTCAGATCGTCCTTGACACTCATTCGCCTGACTTCGAGCGTCGCGGGCAGGCCCCGCAAACCGCAGTCAGGAAAGGGGCGGCCACCTTGCTGAAGGCGACCGCCAACCGCTTGGGAGGTGCGGTCTTTTACTTGCGATAGCCGAGCTTCACGAGTTCGGCTTCGGCTGCGGTGGCGGCCTGGTCCAGCGCATCGTCCGGCTTGATCTCACCGACGATCGCTTTGTAGATGAAGGGCGCGACTACCTGCAGAACTTGCGCGTGGAACGGGAACGGCGGAGCTCCGGCGAACAGCTTTCCGTCCTCACGCATCAGCGTGTAGTAGCCGTTCATCTTCTTGTCCTGATCGACGATCTTGGGATCGTCGTAGGTCGAGTTCATGACGATGCGGGAGCCGGCCAGCGCCCAGTCGGTCTGCACTGAGGCCTGACCGATATACTGCAGGAATAGCAGCGCCGCGTCCTTGTTCTTGGACGAATGCGGGATGCCGAATGCACCACCATCGTAATAGCCGATATATCCCTTGCCGGATTCGGCTGCTTCCATGACACCCGCCTCGACCGGAGGCAATGACACTCCCACCTTGCCGACGACCGTCGATTTGCTTTCGTCGGTAGCGATCCAGGCAGCGTTTTCACCGTAGACGAGGCCTTGGGCTGCGCGGCCGGCGGCAAATGTCCCGGCAACCTCGTCCCAGGTGGACGACGTCGATTCCGGCGGCGCGTATTTCAGCAGGCCGATCCAGTAGTTGAGCGCCTTCTTCGCGGCGGCGGAGTTCATCTGGCCGCCGTTGGCTTCGGTGGCCGCGAAGGTCGTGCCATCGATGCCCCAGTTATACACGCCAAAGGTCGGCGCGACCGACTCGAAGAATTCGTAGAAGGCGGCGGGATGGCTCGACGAGGCCTGTACGGTGGTTCCCCAGAGCTCCTTGTCTGCGCCGTATTCGGTGAAGAACTTGGCGATCTGGGTATACTCGTCATGCGTCGTCGCGGGCTTCAGATCCGCACCGGTGGAATCCTTGTAGGCTTTCTGGATCGCCGGATCATCGAAAAGATCCTTGCGGTAGAGGTAAGGCTTGATGAAGGCTTCCATGGGGACGCCCATGACATCGCCCGACTTCGGATCCTTGAAATAGTTCAAGAAAGTAGTGAAATTCTCCGGCTTGAAGTCCGGCGAAGCGATCTTCGCATTATCGGTAAGCGACTTGGTGATGTCGACCAGGAAATTGCGAGCCAGATACGTATATACGATGTCCTGCTCGATATAGACGAAGTCATAGATGCCGGTATTGGCCTCCATGTCCTTGATCGCCTTGTCGTACATCTGGTCCCAGGATGTCGCTTCGAATTCGACCTTGATGCCGGTCTCTTCGGTGAACTTGGGACCGAGCACCTGCTCGACATATTTCGACGCTGGGGTCGATTCCGAGATGCCCCGGATGGTCGCGCCCTGGTAGGGTTGGGCGGCAGTTTTCCACCAAGAATCCTGAGCAAGAGCGGTCGAGCTCCAAAGGCCAAGCGAAATGAAGCCGACGCCCACGGCTTTGACGAAACTGTTCATTGTTCTCCTCCATTTGGATCGCAAAATCGGTCCGGTTGTGCGTGCTAAACTCTCCTCCGACACGCTCAACGGACCACAATAGTTGTAGAAAGAACGGGTGGACACAAGCGCGGCCGTTGCGCGATACTGATACTCTCATGCGCGAAATGCCGAAAATATCCATGAAATCTTGTGTGCGTTGCACAATCCAATATTGATTGTCAGCGCAACGACCATCGCGGGAAGCACTGGAGGATGTCCGCAATGTCAGTTGTTTCGCCAACGGTCGCGAGATTTGAATATGTCTTGACCGGCGCGGACGAGTCGTTCCTCTGGCGCCGCGACGACTATCCGTGGGAACGCAACGTCTGGAATTTCCACCCGGAGGTGGAGATCCACTACATTCCCAACGCCAGCGGCGTCCTGCTTGCAGGCGATCATGTCGGCGCGTTCACGCCGGGCCATATTTCCGTCATCGGCAGCAACCTGCCGCACGACTGGGTGACGCCGCTCGGACCGGGTGAGCGCGTTCCAGGACGTGACATCGTCATCCAGTTTCTGCCGGCCAAGCTGGAGCAGGCTTCGGCCTTCCTGCCGGAACTGGCGGGGCTGCGTGACTTTCTCGCCCGCGCACAGCGGGGGCTCTCCTTCAAGGGCCGGGCGCGGGAGCAGGCGGAGGCGCTGATACTCGACATGGAGTTCCAGACCGGCTCGCTGCGGCTTTCGACCTTCCTGTCATTGCTCTCGCTGCTGCGGGACACCGACGAGTTCGATATGCTGTCTTCAGAGGCTTATGTGCCGGACCTGAGCTATGGCTCGCTCGAAGCCCTGCAACAGGTCTTCGCGTATGTCTTTGCCAATCTGTCGGAGGATATCCGGTTGCCTGATATGGCTCGCATGGTCGGCATGAGCGACAGCGCTTTCTCGCGATTCTTCAAGAAAAACAGCGGCCACACCTTCACCGACCACGTCAACAAGCTTCGTATCTGGAAAGCGGGTCAGCTATTGACCGATACCTCTATGCCGATAACGGACATCTGCTTCGAGGTGGGCTATCGCAATCTGTCAAATTTCAACCGGGTGTTTCTCCGCCACCATAACCTAACACCGACGAAATACCGGAAACTGTCCACCAACCGCAGAACCGTTCCGTTACCTCAGGCAGTGACAGATCATATGCCTGTGCAGTCAGCCTAGCGATCAGTCGATGATACCTAGAGAGGAGGGAAGATGTATTCTCTCCTTGCGACTTCATTATGCCCAGACTCGGACGATCCCTATGAAAACCGCGTAATCACGCTGATCCCTATCGCCTCCGCCTTATCGAGCGCCATCAGCGCCGGCACGGCCTCCTCGAGACTGACGCGGCGTCCGATCAGTTTCTGCGGCGCGATCTTCCCCGCCGCCAGCATGGACAGCATGGCGTCGTAGCGCCAGGCCTGCATGCCGTGGCTGCCGTAGATCTCCAGTTCGTGGCCGATCACCTGGCCCATCGGAATCTGCGGTGTCGCGTATTCGCCGAGCATCAGCCCCACCTGCACATGCCGGCCGCGCCGGCGCAGATTCTTGATCGAGTTGAAGCAGGTGGCGGGGTGGCCGAGCGCGTCGATCGAGACATGCGCGCCGCCTTTGGTGATATCGCGCACCGCCTCGGCCACGTCGGCAACGCTTGAGGCATTGACCGTCGCCACCGCGCCGCACTCTCTGGCGAAGGCGAGTTTCTCCTCCGATATGTCGATGCCGATCGCATTGGCGCCCAGCGCGGTGGCGATCATGATCGCCGACAGGCCGACGCCGCCGCAACCATGCACGGCGATCCATTCGCCGGGTCCGGTGCGCGCCTGGTCGGCGACGGCGCGGAACGAGGTGGCGAAGCGGCAGCCGAGGCTTGCCGCTGTCGCGTCCTCGATCGTATCGGGCAGATGCACCAGATTGGTGTCGGCATAATCGATCGCCACATATTCGGCGAAGGAGCCCCAATGGGTGAAACCCGGTTGGAACTGGTTCGGGCAGATCTGCTGGTTGCCGGAATGGCATTCGCTGCAATGGCCGCAGCCGGACACGAAGGGCACGGTCACCCGGTCGCCCGCCTTGAAGCGCATGACGCCGCGGCCGGTGGCGACGACGCGTCCGGCAAGCTCGTGCCCCGGCACATGCGGCAGGCGGATATCGGGATCGTGGCCCATCCAGCCGTGCCAGTCGCTGCGGCAGAGCCCGCTTGCGCCGACTGCGATGACGACTCCGTCCTCGGAAGGTGTCGGATCGGGCAGCGTGCGGATTTCCGGCGCCTGCTCGAAGGCTTCGTAGAACATGGCTTTCATCGGCGTCTTCCCTTGCTGCTGTCCGGCGATTTCTCCTCATGATCGCATGCGCCAGCCCGCCATTCCAACAGAGATTCCATCATTTTTGCTGATGCACCCATCGCCAACGCCGCAGGTGTCGCGCACGAATATTGCGGCCGGACGCTGTGCTCCGGCATTTTCTTGCTTCCGTATTTCCGGCCGGGATTTGTCCTTGACCCGGCGTGCCGCCGGGGTTTTTGCTTTCCCGGATTCGCAAGGGAGATCAGCAATGGCCGTCGATACATCACCGCGTTCCACCACCTGGACTCATGTCGACGGCGAATGGCTTCCCGGCAATCCGCCGCTGATCGGGCCGACCTCGCATGCCATGTGGCTCGGCTCCACGGTGTTCGACGGTGCCCGCTGGTTCGACGGCATCGCCCCGGATCTTGATCTTCACTGCCAGCGCGTGAACCGCTCCGCACTCGCCATGGGCCTGAAGCCGGTGAAATCGGCCGAGGAGATTGCCGCGCTCGCCTGGGAAGGCGTTGGCAAATTCGACGGCGCGACGGCGATCTACATCAAGCCGATGTATTGGGGCGAACATGGTTCGCCCGGCAGCATTGTCTCCGTCGATGCCGAATCGACCCGCTTCGCGCTCTGCCTGTTCGAGGCGCCGATGGGCGGCCATGGCGGCACCAGCCTCACCGTTTCGCCCTATCGCCGTCCCTCGCCCGAAACGGCCATGACGGAGGCGAAGACCGGCTCCCTTTACCCGAACAGCGGCCGCATGATCACCGAGGCGCGCAGCCGCGGCTTCGACAATGCGCTGGTGCGCGATCTGAACGGCAATGTCGTCGAAACAGCCTCCTCCAACGTCTTTCTGGTGCGCGACGGCGTGGTGATGACGCCCGCCGCCAACCGCACCTTTCTCGCCGGCATCACCCGCGCCCGCGTCATCGGCCTCTTGCGCAAGGCCGGCTTCGACGTCGTGGAAGCCACGCTCTCGGTCGAAGATTTCCTTGCAGCCGACGAGATCTTCACGACAGGCAATTATTCCAAAGTCGCCGGCGTCACCCGCCTCGACGATCGCAATTTCCAGGAAGGCCCGGTCACCCGCAAGGCGCTGGAACTCTACATGGACTGGGCCCACGGGAGAAGTGAGAGCGAGGAGTGAGCAGTGGTTCGGCGTAGCCGAGGTAATCGATTCAGCGAATCGATTGCAACGGCGGACGTAGGTTTCAGTTCGTCAGGAACAGGGTCGTCACGCGACGATTTCAGCTTCGCAAATCGATCCCAAACCTTAACGCTCACTTGACGATGCAGAGCGGGCCTGCCCGAAACCGCTTCGCTTCCCCACACCTTTCCGCCATAGTGCGCCGAAATTTTCATACACAGAGGAACCACCCATGACCGTGCTCTCCGACGAACAAGGTGAGATCATCCGCGAGCTGGGCCTTGCCGCCGAGATCGATCCGGAGCACGAGATCGAGCGGCGGACCGCCTTCCTCAAGGATTATCTCGTGGCGTCGGGCATGCGCGGCTACGTCCTCGGCATTAGCGGCGGCGTCGATTCGCTGACGGCGGCGCTGATTGCTCAGAAGGCGGTGCGCGAGTTGCGTGAAGGTGGCCATGCGGCGGAATTCATTGCCGTGCGACTTCCCTACGGTGTTCAGGCCGACGAGGCCGATGCGAACCGGGCGCTGGAAACGATCGGCGCCGATCGTTCGATGGTGGTCAACATCAAGGAAGCGGCGGATGCGATGCTGGCCGCCGCGCAGAACGGCGGCCTTGCCTTTGCCGATGCCGGCCGGCAGGATTTCATCCTCGGCAACATCAAGGCCCGCCAGCGGATGATCGCCCAGTTCGCCTTGGCCGGCGCGCTCGGCGCCCTGGTGATCGGCACCGACCACGCCGCCGAGGCGGTCATGGGCTTCTTCACCAAGTTCGGCGACGGCGCCGCCGATATCCTGCCGCTCGCCGGCCTCAACAAGCGCCGCGTCCGCCTGCTGGCAAAGCGGCTCGGCGCTCCGGATGAGCTGGTCTTCAAGGTGCCCACGGCCGATCTCGAGGACCAGCGGCCGCTGCGTCCCGACGAGGAGGCCTATGGCGTCACCTATGACGAGATCGACGATTTTCTTGAAGGCAAGCCGGTCGGCGAGACTGCCCGCCGCCGGATCCTTTCCGCCTATCGGGCGACTGCTCATAAGCGAGCCCTGCCGGTCGCCGTCAACGCTCTCTAAGAGCGGCGCTACGGCCGCACCGGTTCGCCGGCCCGTCCGGCCGAGGCGAGATAGGCCTGCGGGGCGAAATAGACGCCGCCGGCCTCGAAGGCCTGGAGATCTTCGGCCTGCAGTGCCTCTCGCACCTTGGGGCGCGCCGCGACGCGAGCCATAAAGCCGCTCAGTGCCGGCCATTGTTTCAGATCGATGTCGATCCAGGGCGACCAGTTGAGGCAGACGAAGAGATAGGCGTCGGCCACCGTGAAGGCATCGCCGGTAAGATAGGGTGCGGTCACACGGTCGTTCAGCCAGGCGAGCCGTTTCGAGATCAGTGCGCGGATTTCTCCATGCACGCTGGAATAGATCGGGCTGAACAGCAGCACCATCGGCTTGTGCAGCTCGGCGGTGATGAAATTGAGATAGGATTGCACCTCGTTGCGCTTGATGTCGCCGACTTCCGGCAGCAGGCCCGAGCCTTCCGCCAGAAACTGCACGATCGCCGGCCCTTCGGTCAGTACCTTTCCATCGTCCAGCATCAGCGCCGGCACATAGCCGTTGCCGTTGATGACCAGGTAGTCTTCGCCTTTGCTTGTCCTGTGGGTCTTCCGATCGACCTGGACGAGCTCGATGTCGAGCCCCAGCTCCCGGCAGATGATGTGCGGCGAAAGCGAGCAGGCTGCGGCGTGCATATAGAGTTTCATCTCGGTTTCCTTTCTGCGGAGGCGGCAAGATGCCGCCGGCCGATATGTTTGGACATTTGTACTGTTTCGCATAAAATAACCGTCGTCAACAATTTAATGCGAAGCAGTACAAAATATGAAGGACGAGAAGAAACGCGGCCGCCCGAGGGCTTTTGACGCCAAGGCGGCGCTCGGCAAGGCGAGGGACGTCTTTTGGGACAGGGGCTTTGCCGCCGCCTCGCTCGACAATCTGAGTGCCGCGACCAACCTCAACCGCCCAAGCCTCTACGGCGCCTTTGGCGACAAGGAGGCTCTCTATCTCGAAGCCCTGGAGGCCTATCGGCAGGATGGCATGGACGTGCTGAAGCAGGCGCTCGACTCGTCACTGCCGCTGCGCGACAATCTCGCGAGCGTCTACGCCGGGGCGTTAGCGATCTATCTGCACGGCGAAACCGCCGCCCGCGGCTGCCTGCTGATCGGCACCGCCTCGGTCGAGGCGGTCCAACATGAGCGTGTGCGCGAGGTGCTCGGCCGCAGCCTCAACGAGTTCGATGGTGAGATCGAAAAACGCATGCGCATTGCCGTCGAAAGGGGCGAGCTTCCCGAGAGCGCCGATCCGCTGATGCTGGCAAGGCTCGCCTCCGCGGTCATGCATTCGCTTGCCGTGCGCGCCCGCGCCGGCGACAGCCGTGAGGTGCTGGAGTCGATCGCCCGCTCAGGCGTCGAGCTGATCTGCGGGAGCTCGCAGGTCTGATGTTGTGGCCTCCCTCGGCCGCACCAGCCAGGCATAGGCAGCACCGGCCAGAAGCAGCAGCGAGGTGCCGAGAAAAACCGAGCGCATGCCGATATGCCCGCCGACGAAGCCGCCGAGGATGGGGCCCGCGACCTGGCCGACATATTGCGACGAGATGGAAAGCCCGAGAATGCTGCCGGCCGCACTGTCCGGCACGCTATGGCGGATGACGGCGGCGATGCAGGGCAGCAGCCCGCCGAGTGCTGCTCCCATCAAGAAGCGCAGGATGATCAGCTGCCAGGGACTGGTGACGAGAGCCTGCGGGATCAGCAGCAGCCCGGCGACCACGAGCGCACCCGCGATCACTGGCCAGTGGCCGACCCTGTCGGCGAGCCTGCCGAGCCATGAGGCCGAAACGATGCTGCCGAGGGCGGCGGCCGACATGACGAGACCGGAGATCATCGTCACTTGCGCATCGACGGGCACGATCTCAGCGACATAGACGGTGATGATCGGCTCGATCGACATATTGGCGAGCATCAGCAGCATGCCGGTTGCCAGCATGGCAATGACGGGGCGCCTGTCGTTTATGGATCTCCAGCCGCCGCTCGCCTTGGCCGCCAGGCTGCGGGCCGGTGACTTCTCCTCCTTGATCAGCAGGGTGGTGGCGAGAAAGGCGAGGAAGATGATGGCCCCGGCGGCGAGAAACGTGCCGCGGATGCCGATGAGCTGCGGCAGTGCGCCGCCAATCAGCGGCCCGACGAGATTGCCGGCCATGATGCCGGAAGACAAGACGCCGAGCGCCCACGCCGAGCGGTCCTTCGGCGTCTGCGTCGCCACCAGCACCATCGAGCCGGAAGAGTAGCCGCCGGCAAGCCCGACGAACAGGCGCAGCGCCACCAGCTGCCAGACATTGCCGGCCATGCCCATCAGCGAGATCGCCAGCGTCATGCCGAGGCTGGCGCGCACCAGCATCAGCTTGCGGCCATAGATATCGCCGAGCCGCCCCCAGAGCGGCGCGACGAGAGCGGCGGCCAGGAAGGTGGCGCCATAGGCGATGCCCGACCATTGCACGATCGCCGCATGATCGGTCACGCCGAGCTCTTCGACATAAAGCGGCAGGAAGGGAAGCAGCAGCGTCATCGCCACGATCGTGGTGAAGGAGCCGATCAGCGAGACGGCAAGGTTGCGCCTCCAGTAGATCGAGCCTGGTCCAGCGCTGGCCGCGTCCCGTTGCGTGTCGGTCATTCTTGCCTCGGCATCGATCCTGCGGGGGCAGTTGCGCCGCAAGCTGGATCATCTCGGGTAGAAGTGGTAGAAGATAGCCGATTGCATAATGCAATCGGATAATCGGAAGGTTTTGCCATGAACGAGATGCGATCCAGGCAACAGACTGTCCGCGATCTCTACACCGCCTATCTCGCCGATCGCAAGGACCTTGTCGGCGCCATGCTGACGGAGGATTTCACCTTCTCCAGCCCGCGTGACGACCATATCGACCGGGCGACCTATTTCGAGCGCTGCTGGCCCAAGGAGCCGGTCTTCCGCGCAATCCACATCGAGTTCCTGTCGGTCGACGGCGACGAGGCTGTTGTTCGCTACCGGGCCGAAAAACTGGACGGCACGAGCTTCGCCAACATGGAAAGCATTCGTTTCCGCGGCGATAGGATCGCCTCCGTGGAGGTCTATTTCGGCCGCAATCTCTGACACGCCGAAACGCCTTTAGAAGATCCGCAACGCCGACGTCGTGATGATGACCATTGAGACCGCCACCATCAGCGCCCGCACCGGCAGGCGCTTGACGAAGATGGCGCCGAAGGGGGCGGCGATGACGCCGCCGATAATGAGGCCGATCGCCGAATTGAGCTCAGACCAGCCGAGCGTCACGACGAAGGTGAGCGAAATCGTCAGCGTCACGGCGAATTCGGTAAAATTCGTCGAGCCGATTACCCGTTTCAGATCATGACCGCGCCCGACCAGCGTACTGGTGACGACAGGACCCCATCCGCCGCCGCCGATCGCATCCAGCAGGCCGCCGCAAAAGCCGACGGGCGGCACGGCCCAGTCGCGCACCTCGCGTTTGCTCGGTGGTCGGAAGCCCTTGTAGAGGATCAGCAGACCGATCGCGATCAGATAGGCCGACACGAAGGGTTCGATCACCTTGCCGTCTATATTGGCAAGCAGAGTGGCGCCAATCGCGCCGCCGATCATGCCGGCCGGGGCTAGACGCGCCACCAGCCGCCAGTCGACATTGCGATGATAGGCATGCGACAGGCCTGACGCGGCCGTCGTAAACATTTCCGTCACATGCGTCATGGCGCTGGCATTGGCCGCCGGCACCCCGAAGGCCAAGAGGCTCGTCGTCGACAGCACGCCGAAGGCCATACCGAGCGCGCCGTCGACGATCTGCGCACAGAAGCCGACAGCGATGAAAAAGAAGATATCCGATGGCATGCTGTCCCCTCAGGCGAACGGTAGCATCAGAATCGCCGATGCGGAGAAAACTTTTGCTCTCAGGAGGAAAAGCCGCGCTGCTTCAACCGGACGATCTTGAAAAAGCCGTTCGGAAAGACCGGCAGAATATCGGTCGTTGAAAAATCGCCGCGGCGTTCGGCCCAGGCGACGATGCGGTGGATGCGGAAGGCGGACGACCAGCCGATGTGACGCACCAGCGGCGCCACCGCCGCCTCGATCGCGCCCTGAAGGCCGGCGCCGTCGCCGAGCTTGCTGGCTAGGATGATCTCGCCGCCCGGCCGCAGCACCCGGGCGCATTCGTCCAGCGCCCGTTCGGGCTCGGGAATCAGCGTGATGACGAAGGGCAGGCAGACCACGTCGAAAGACTTGTCGGTAAAGTGCAGCGCATGTGCATCCATCACCTCGAGCGCCTGCACATGCTGCAGGTTTTCGCGCCGTACCTTTTCGCGCGCGCGTGCGATCATATGTTCGGAAATGTCGATGCCTGTCACCCGGCAGCGGCTCGGATAGTGGGCGAGCGTTAGACCGGTGCCGACACCAACTTCAAGAATATCGGTGCCGGCTGCGGCAGCCAGCGCGGCCAGCTTGCGGTGGCCGTCGCGCAGGATGCCGCGATAGACGCGGTCATAGACCGGTGCCCAGCGCTGATAGATTTTCTGCTGATCTTCCGCCCGGTTGCGAAGCTCCGACATGCATAAACCTCCCTGCGCCTGACCCCGAGAATCGAATCGATTTCGGAAAGCATCATGCGTTTATCGCAAACATAGAGCGCCTTGGCGCCTCTCATAGAGGCGCGGGGCTCTAAAAACTGAGCACTTCAACTCCTGAGAGTGGGTTTGGGTTCCGCTCGCAATGTGACCAAAGTCACATGCCGCTGCGGTGGCCGGCTTCGCTGGCGCCAAGCCGAGCTCTTCAGCATCGATCTCGCTGCCGATCTCGACCGATTCCGTCTGCTTGTCATAGACGCAGATCTGGACGATGAGCCCCCTGGCCCCCTTCGACTTTCCCGTCACCAGGTCCAGCCCGTAATGCGAGGTGCCGAAGGGATCGACCACGGCCTTCGGCTTCTCGATTGCGACCGCCGCCTTCCTGCACTTGTCTTCCACGTCTGCGGCCAGCTGTTTCCAGGCCTCGTCCGAAGAGGCATGCGCCGCAGGGACAAGAGAGGGAAGCGCGGCAATGGCGAGATGCGGGATTATATTCCTGTTCATACCGGATCTCCATTGATGTCGGTGGCCGGTGAAGCGGTTTTCGGGGCGTCATGCCGGCGATTTTGCACGCCCGAATCCCGCCCTGAAACTGAGGCAAATTTTCCTCCGTCCGGTCGTTTTTTGATATTTCGGCGGTTGCCTCTCCCCCTTTCCCCTCCTATGTTCCGCCTCACCTGCCGATGACGCAATCTATTGCCAAGAGGAGATCTGACATGGCTTTCGAATTGCCTGAACTTCCCTATGATTACGAAGCGCTTGCCCCCTTCATGTCGAAGGAAACGCTGGAGTTTCACCACGACAAGCACCACAAGGCCTATGTCGACAACGGCAACAAGCTCGCCGCCGAAGCCGGCCTTTCGGACCTCTCGCTCGAAGAGGTCGTGAAGAAGTCCTTCGGCACCAATGCCGGCCTCTTCAACAACGCCGCCCAGCACTACAATCACATTCATTTCTGGAAATGGATGAAGAAGGGCGGCGGCGGCAACAAGCTGCCGGGCAAGCTCGAAGCGGCCTTCGCCTCCGATCTCGGCGGCTATGACAAGTTCAAGGCCGATTTCGCCAATGCCGGCGCCACCCAGTTCGGCTCCGGCTGGGCCTGGGTTTCCGTCAAGAACGGCAAGCTCGAAATCTCCAAGACCCCGAACGGCGAAAACCCGCTCGTCCATGGCGCCACGCCGATCCTCGGCGTCGACGTCTGGGAACACTCCTATTACATCGACTATCGCAACGCCCGCCCGAAATATCTCGAAGCCTTCATCGATAGCCTGATCAACTGGGACTACGTCCTGGAACGTTACGAAGAAGCCACGAAGTAAGCGCCCGGTCTCGCCGCCAGCCGCGGCGATCTCTCGATTTCGCACCCGGCGTTTTCCGAACGTCGGGTGTTTTCGTGACGCGAGCCGTCACATCCCTGTCACCGGCCGATCCTAATCACGCTCGATGTCCTCTTCCGATGTTTCCCCGCTCCGCCTCGGCATCATCGCCGATCCGCAATATGCGGCGATCCCTCCGCATGCGGCCATGGACCGCTATTACGCCAACAGCCTCGCCAAGGTCGCCGAGGCGATCGAGGTCGTTAACGGCTGGGAATTGAGCTTCGTCATGACGCTCGGCGATATCATTGACCGCAGCTTCAGGAGCTTCGACGACATCCTGCCGGTCTACGGCAAGCTGAGGCACGAGGCGCTCTTCCTGCTCGGCAATCACGATTTCTCCGTCTCGGCGGGGCATCTCTCCGAAGTCGCCGCGCGACTCGGCATGCCGTCGCCCTATTACAGTTTTTCCCGCCACGGCTGGCGCTTCGTCGTGCTCGACGGCAATGAGGTCAGCACCTTCGCGCCGCCCGAGGGCCATCCGCACCGCGCCCTTGCCGCGCAAATGCTGGCCGAGCTGGAGGAGAAAGGCGCCAGGAATGCCCATCGGTGGAATGCTGCGCTGAGCGACGTGCAGTTCGCCTGGCTAGGCGATGAAATCGCAGAGGCAGCTGCGACCGGCGAGAAGGTGATCGTCATGAATCACTATCCCGTGCATCCGCCAAGTGAGCACGGCATGTGGGACAGCGAGCGCATCGTCGCGCTGCTCGCCTCGCATGCCAATGTCGTCGCCTATCTCAACGGTCACGACCACGTCGGCAATTACGCCAAGGCCGGCGCCTGCCACTTCGTCAATTTCAAGGGCGTAGTCGACACCGAAAGTGAAAACGCCTTCGCGATTGTCGAACTCCACCCTGACCGCATCGATATCCGCGGCTTCGGCCGCGAGGAGAACCGCACGCTGGCTTATTAGGCCAGAGATCGCCGCGTGCCCCTCATCCGGCTGCCGCCACCTTCTCCCGCACGCGGGGAGAAGGGAACATGCCGCGACCTCGCCGCTCCTAGCAGGCCTCTCGCAGGGCACGTCCCCTCTCCCCGTTTTTACGGGGAGAGGGTTAGGGTGAGGGGCAGCGCTCAACGTCAACCGACGCGTCGATGATTGGCCAAGTAGCTGATTTCACACCGTCACAGCCTTTTCCGCCCACCCGCTCGTCCACAATTGCCGCAGCCGGTCACCGTCGCCCTTGAAGAAATCGTCGCTCGCATCGCAACGCTCCACCCGGTCGCTGCGGAAATTGCGGATTGCCTGGCGCAGTTCGCACCAGGCGACGATATTGGCGGTCTGCGAATAGTAGATCAGCGCGATCGGCTGCACCGTCCGCTCGCTGGCGCGGCCGAGCTCGTCGCGATAGGCGAGCGTCAGCTTGCGTTCGTCGCGGATCGCCCGGCGCACGATCGCAAGGTCGAAGCCCACCGGCTGCACGGTCGAGCCCCAGGCATAAAGCGCCTTGTTGTCCAGCGCCTCGCGCAGCGGCGCCGGCACGGCGCCTGATATCTTCCGGTTGACTCGGCGGGCGGCCTGCTTCAGCTCCTCGTCGCCCGTACGTTCGAGCAGCGCCAGCGACAGAACGATCGCCTCCATCTCCTCGATCGAGAACATCAGGGGCGGCAGGTCGAAGCCCGGCCGCATGATGTATCCGATGCCGCGCCCGCCTTCGATCGGCACCCGCATTGCCTGAAGGGCGGCGATGTCGCGATAGATCGAGCGCACGGTCACTTCGAGCGTCTCGGCCATGACAGCCGCCGTCATCGGTTTTCTGGCGAGCCTCAGGATCTGGATGATCTCGAAAAGCCGCGAGGCCTTGCGCATTCTTGTCTCTCCATCCTCACGCTCCTGACAATACACTGTCAGTTGGGTTTGCGTATAGACCCGCCTATCGGATTGAAATCAATCGGGGCCTTTTGAAAGTGGCCCGCGGAACTGAGGGTGGCAACTGACATGAATTACCATGAAAACCTCTGGCTATTCTTCACCCTTCTCTTCGGCATCATCATCGTGCCGGGCATGGACATGCTCTTCGTGCTTGCCAATTCGCTGACCGGCGGTATCAGGCGGGGGCTCGCGGCGACGGGCGGTATCATGGCGGGCGGCGCCGTGCATTCGGCCTATGGCGCGGCCGGCGTCGGCGTGCTCGTCACCATGCTGCCGCAGCTCTTCAACCTGCTGCTCTTTGCCGGCGTCGGTTATATGATCTGGATTGGCGTTTCGCTGATGCGCAGTTCGATCACCGTCGAGGTGGTCGGGCCGGCGACGGCGCGCTCTGGCTGGCGCGCCTTCTGCGAGGGCGCCGTCACCTGTCTCGTCAATCCCAAGGCCTATATTTTCATGTTCGCGGTCTACCCGCAGTTCCTGAGACCGGAATATGGCCCGGTCTGGATGCAGGGTGTGATCATGGGCGCCATGACTATCGTCACGCAGTTCGCCGTTTACGGAACGCTGGCGATGACGGCAGGCCGCAGCCGCGACCTGCTGGTGGCAAATCCCGACGCCACGGCCTTTGTCGGCCGTTGCGCCGGACTGCTCCTGGTTGCGGTCTCCGCTTTCAGCCTCTGGCAAGGTTGGAAAACCACCTGAGACGCCGGTTATCACATTGTTTTTATGACCCTCCGGCAAAACGTGACTGCCTGGACGCATGGATTTTGTCATGCTCCCGGTGCAGATTGGCCATCGGCCGCCTTGGCCCCAGCAACAATGCTGAGAAAACGGAGAGGAAATATGAATTGGAAAGCAGTAGCTGCCGCCGCAGCGATGGCCGGCATCGCCTTCGGGTCGGTGACCGCCGCCGATGGCACCCATGATTCGCGCATTGCGCTGATGAAGAAGATCGGCGGTTCGGCGGGCGCCATGGCCGCCATCGCCAAGGGCGAGAAGCCCTATGATGCCGAGACGGTAAAGGCGGCGCTGACGACGATCGCCGCCACCGCCAAGGTTTTCCCCGATCAGTTCAATCCGGGCAGCGATATGAACGATCCCGAGGTCAGCCCGAAGGTCTGGGAAAACATGGACGACTTCAAGGCGCGTGCCGCAAAGCTCTCGACTGACGCCGAGACCGCGCTGGCTCAGCTTCCGGCCGATGCCGCCGCTGTCGGCGCGACCATAAACACCCTCGGCGCCAATTGCGGCGGCTGTCACAAGGCCTATCGTATCAAGAATTGATAGACCGTTCGATCTGGAACTTGATGCGCGATCCGCGCCGGCCTGGCCGCTGGCGCGGATCACCTTGTTCTCCGCGTGTGGGCTGGTGCCGAATCGTTCCGCACAGGAAAATCTCGGAAAAAGGGAGGCGGAGCATGATCCGCAGGTTCATCCGGTTTCTGCTCTGTCTGATCGGCGTCGTCGTTCTCGGCGGCGGCGCCTTCTATCTCGTCACCGCGCCCGATCCGCTGCCGGAGAGCCATTGGGCCGGTCTCGGCGCGCCGGATCCGGCAAACGGTGAGATGGTCTTCCGGGCGGGCGGCTGCGTCAGCTGTCATTCAGCACCCGGTTCCGAAGGCGATGCCAGGCTGACGCTGTCGGGCGGCCTGGCGCTGAAGAGCCCGTTCGGCACCTTCCACGTGCCGAACATTTCGCCGGATGAAAAGGCCGGCATCGGCGCCTGGACGCTGGCCGAATTCGGCAATGCGATGAAGCGCGGCGTCGGCCCGGATGGCCAGCATCTTTACCCGTCTTTTCCCTATGGCTCCTATTCCCGCATGAGCGACAAGGACGTCAACGATCTCTTCGCCTTCCTGAAGACCCTGCCGAAGAGCGCCAACGTCGCGCCCCCGCATGAACTGCCCTTTCCTTACAACATCCGCCTTGCGCTCGGCGGCTGGAAATTCCTCTATTTCAACGATCAGCCCCGCGTCGCGCTCGCCAAGAACGACGACAAGATCAAGCGCGGGCAGTATCTCGTCGAAGGCCCCGGCCATTGCGGCGAGTGCCACACTCCGCGCAATGGGCTCGGCGGCTTCCAGGCCGATTTGTGGCTCGCCGGCGCTCCTAACCCCGAGGGGAAGGGGCGCATACCCGATATCACCCCGGCCTCCAAGAGCATCGGCGGCTGGAGCGAGGCCGATATCGCCAACTACCTCGAAACCGGCTTCACGCCCGATTTCGATTCCGTCGGCGGTTCGATGGTCGATGTGCAGCAGAACATCGCCCGCCTGCCGGCTGCCGACCGCGAGGCGATCGCCGCCTATCTGAAGGCCGTGCCGGGGCGTTAGACAACATGGCTAGGCCCTGCCTTCATGCGCCCCCTTAAAGGGAGGTGGGACCCGGCATCAGATCATAGGGATGGCGCCAGCCGGGCATGCTGCTGATCCGGTCTTTCCAGGCCGCGATAGCCGGATAGGCGCTGTGATCAATCCCGGTTTCCTCTGGCATGAAGACGTAGCCTGCCAAGGAGAGGTCTGCGATTGTCAGGCGGCTCCCGACCATAAAGGCCCGGTGGGCAAGGTGGCCGTCGACAATTGCATAGGCAGCCTTGGCCCGCAGCCTCAAAAACTCGACGACCGGTGTCTCGCCGCTCTTCTGAAGGCCGTAAATGAACCTCAGGGTCGCGTAATAGCTCGTGAATTTATGGTTGTCGAAAAGGATCCAGCGCATGATCTCGCGCCGTTCTTCGGCTGTCTGCGCCCCAAACTGCCCCGTCACCTCTGACAAGTAGTCGAGGATGACCCCCGATTGGCTGATCTTCGTTTGCCCATGTTCGAGGACGGGCGCCTCGCCCTGTTCGTTGATGGTTTCTCGCCATTGTTCGGTTCGCGTTTCACCGCCGAGATAATCGACGAAAATGCTCTCCCACTCGATGCCGGCAAGGGCGAAGAAGAGGGCGACCTTGTAGGCGTTCCCCGAGAGAGCGAAGCAATGGAGTTTGAAGTCAGGCATGCAATCTCCTCATGACAACAAAGACTTAGACCCGCGACGCGGTTAAGCGATCGACTGCATGTAACGCATGCCGGTCACCGGCCTCGGCGTGAAATCCATCTGTTCGTAGAAGCGGTGGGCGAGCACATTGCCGGTCGCGGCGCTGACGGAAAGGTAGCCGCAGCCGGCATTGCGCGCCGTCTCGCGGGCCCGGTCGACGAGCAACTGGCCGGTGCCGTGGCCGCGATGGCCGTCGCGCACGAAGAGATGGTGCAGGTCCATGCCGCGCTTGCCTTCCTGCGCCCTGTAGAGCGGCACCAGAATCGCGTAGCCGATCAGCCCTTCGCCGGTTTCGGCGACAAGCGCGGTAATCCAGGGCAGCGGGCCGAACAGGTCGCGCTCCAATTGCTCCGGCGTCGTGGCGGCCGCATCGCCGTGATGGGCGGCAAGCAGGGCGATCATGTCGTTGAGCTCGGGCAGATCGCGCGGTTTGGCGGTGCGGATCGTCACCACCGATGGCCGCATCAGTGAAATTTCGCTGTCTTCGATTTCGGTCATGGTCTTCGCGTCCTTTGATAATCTGCCGTCAGGACGCTGCCGATACAACAAAGCCGCCTGACGGCGGCTTGTTGACAATATGATCTGTCCGGCCGCCCTTTACAGGTACAGCCAAAAATACGAGCGGCTCTGGTGCACGTTCTTGATCATGCAGCATCCATCGCCGCAAACGCGGCATTTGTCAATGGCGTGAGCGCATGACGCTGAAACATGTCAGACCCTCGAATCCAGCCGAGAACGCCAATAGGATACCCCCTATACTAAACGAAGGTCTGCGATGTCCCACCCCACTCTGCAGAAGAAGAAGCTCGTTGCCCGCGTCAGCCGCCTGAAGGGGCGGCTGGAAGCCGTCGCGCGGGCGCTCGAGGCTGAACGCCCCTGCGGCGAAATCCTGCAACTGCTCGCCTCCATTCGGGGCGCGCTGACCGGGCTGACCAGCGAGGTTTTGGACGATCACCTGCGCCCCGGCCATCACGCGGCAATCGTCGCCATCGTCACCCCGCAGCCGCACGAGCCGGCGTTCTACAAGGGCAGGCTTTCGGCGCTTGAAGAATTGTCGCATGTGACGGTCGAGGTCACGCGCGCCGCCTGATCGGCTGCGGGGCGGAGGACGAAATCGCCGCTGCTCAACAAGGTTGCAGCAGCTGACAACAAGTTGCAGCAGCTGACAACAAGTTGCAGCGGGGACGAGATGCCGCCGCAATCGGTCCTTAGCTCTATTCTCCGAATCGTCGGAGGAATTCATGGATATCAGCCTTACTCGCCGCACGCTGATCGGCTCGGTACTCTGCCTGCCTGCTTTGAGCCTGTCCACGCTGGCGCGTGCCGCCAATGCGCAGGAAACTGCCGGGGAGGGCGACGACAATATCGAGCATCGCCTTGCCGCGCTCGAAAAGCGCACCGGCGGCCGTCTCGGCGTCTCGGTGCTCGATACCCAGACGAGCATCTCCTTCGGCTATCGCGGCAGCGAGGCCTTTCCGATGTGCAGCACTTTCAAGGCGCTGGCCGCAGGCTTCGTCCTTGCCCGCGCCGACAAGGGGCAGGAGAGCCTCGAGCGGCGGGTGACCTACGGTAGCGACAAGCTCGTCGACTATTCGCCGGTCAGCGAAAAACACGCCGGTGCCGACGGCATGACCCTCGCCGAACTCTGCGAGGCGGCGGTGACCGTTAGCGACAACACCGCCGGCAACCTGCTGCTCGAAAGTTTCGGCGGTCCGCCGGCGCTGACCGACTGGCTGCGCTCGATCGGCGACGGCACGACCCGTCTCGACCGCACCGAACCGACACTGAACGAGGGTCGCAAGGGCGATCCGCGCGACACGACGGCACCCGACGCGATGCTCGATACGCTCGGCAATCTGACGCTCGGTTCGGTGCTGACTGGGGCCTCTTGCGACAAGCTGATCGCCTGGCTGGTGGCAAGCACCACGGGCAAGGAGCGGCTGCGGGCCGGCCTGCCTGCCGATTGGAAGGTCGGCGACAAGACCGGCACCGGCCAAAACGGCTCCCTCGGCGACATCGCCGTCATCTGGCCGCCCGACCGCGGCCCGATCGTCGCAGCCGTCTATATCGCCGAGGCGACCGTGCCGGCCAAGGAGCTCAACCTGATCTTTGCCGAAGTCGGCAAGATGGTAACCGAGATGGTGTGAAGCAGGGGGTCGCTTCAGAAGCAATTGATTACCGCATCGACATCAAGTTCGTGATAAGACCCGCTTTGATGTCGAGCACCGGCCGATTGGCCTCGGGGTGACCGATGTCTCTCAGCTGATAAGGTGTCAGCTCTGCCAATTGTTTCCGACTCGCGATAGCCCGCTGCCATGTTCTCAGGGCAGCAAACAAAGTCGTTAGGATGTTCATGGGACCAGCCATCTGCCTTGTCGGCGCGCTGACGAAGGTCTGTGTTTCCGTATGAGCCATTTCCGATCTCCCACCTGTGATGTGCAGGTGGAAATCTCCCATGCGGGCGTTTTCAGCCTGTTCGGCTGAGCGTGAACGGGGAAGAAAACTTCGACAAGCCGCCGCTAAATCGGTGTTAAATCCGTCTTTCCCAAATGCTATTCTGCCAACGGCGGTCCAAAGCTGGAGGCTTTCTGTGCGCATCAGGATGCTAGGCGGTCTCGAGGTTATCTCCGGAGAGGGCCGGCAAGTCCGCTTCGCCACGCGCAAGACGTCGCTGCTGTTTGCGGCTCTCGCCCTGGCAGGCCGCCGCGGCTGTCGCAGGGAGGTGCTTTCGGAAGCGTTCTGGCCGGGGCGAAGCGATGAGCAGGCCCGCAACAGCTTGCGGCAGGCGCTGGTCGATATCAGGCGGTCGTTCCCGGCAAGCAGTGACGCCACCACCTATATCGAGGGGGATCAGGAGACGGTGGCGCTGATTGTCGCTCCCGATGAAGTCGACATTTCACTCTTCGACCGGAAGCTGGGGACGGGCTCGAGCGCAGATCTCGCCTCCGCGGCGGATCTCTACCGCGGCGACCTGCTTGAGGGCGAGTCCATTCCGGATGAGTTGGGTGAGTGGTTCGCACCTTACCGGAGCACATATCAGCGCAAGGCGCTGCAGCTCGTGGAACGTTTGAGCCTTGCCCTCTTCGAACCAGGTTCCGCGGAAGAATTGCCCTGCGAAGCGCTTGCCGCGAGACTACTCGCCTCCGACCCGACGACGGAGGCTGCCCACAGGGCGCTGATGCGGATCCACGCTCTCCGCGGCCACGAGAACATGGCCTTGCGCCAGTTCGAGACCTGCCGGGCTCTCCTGAAGAAGCATCTGGACGTCGAACCCGAAGCGGAGACCTCGTCTCTGGCCGCCACGCTGCAACCGCGGCAGCGACCCGGTGATCGGCGGGCTGCGGCCGCAGTCGAGCCGCAGCTGCAAGTCTTCTCAGCCCCGGCCAAGCATCATGACCGTCCATCGGTTGCGGTGCTGTCCTTCCAAAATTTGAGCGGCGATGCGGAACAGGACTATTTTGCCGACGGCATCGTGGAGGATATCACGATCGCTCTCGCGCAGTTCCGCCACCTCTATGTCATCGCCCGCAATTCGAGCTTCACCTACAAGGGACAGGCCGTCGACATAAAGCGGGTCGGGCGCGAGCTGGACGTGGACTATGTGGTCGAGGGGAGCGTGCGCCGCGCGGGCGACCGGCTTCGTATCGCCGGACAACTCATCGACACCTCGACCGGCGCGTATCTCTGGGCAGACCGTTTCGACGGGACGCTGGCGAACCTGTTCGATCTGCAGGATCAGATTGCATCGAGCATTGTTGGCGCAATAACGCCGAAAGTGGAAGAGGCGGAGATCGAGCGCGCCAAACGCAAGCCGACCGAGAGCCTTGACGCCTATGACTGTTATCTCCGCGGGCTGGCGGCCTTCGATCGGACGGTGACCAACAGATCGGTCGTCGACGAGGCCTTGCGGCTGTTCACGAAGGCGATCGAGCGCGATCCGGATTTTGCCATCGCCCATGCCCGGGCGGCGCGCTGCTATGCGACCCGGAAGAGCAACGGCTGGATGGTTGATCCCGGCACCGAGATTGAAGAAGCGACCCGATTGGCGAGAAGAGCCGTCGGACTCGGCTGGGACGATGCAGTCGCGCTCTCCTACGGGGGATATGTGCTCGGTTATGTCGGCGGCGATCTCGATGAAAGCGCTGCTTGTATCGATCGGGCCCTCTTCCTCAACCCGAACCTCGCCATTGCCCTGGGCGTCAGCAGCTGGGTGCGAGCCTGCCTGGGCGAGCCGGACAAGGCCATCGAACACGCCGCTCTGGCCATGCGCCTGAGCCCCTTGGATCCGCGCCTGTTTGCCTGGCAGTTCAACACTGGGCTGGCTCACTTCTGCGCCGGTCACTACGACGATTCCGCCGCCTGGGCGGCAAAATCCCTGCGCCACCAGCCGAACTACCCGAGCGCGATGCGTGTGATGGCGGCGGCCCACGCCATGGCCGGGCGGAGCGCGGAAGCAGGGGAAACGATTGCGCGACTGCACCTGCTGGATCCGGCGCTTCGGCTTTCGAATCTCGCCGACATTCTGCCACCGTTCCGGCGGCCGGATGACCGCAACCGCTATATCGAAGCCCTTCGTATGGCCGGATTGCCGGAGTAGGCATGCGGCGAAGGAGTTCAATCCGATCTTTGCCGAAGTCGGCCGCATGATTGTCGAGATGGTTTGAGGGAGGAACATGCGAACGGTAGGATCGACAGATCTCCGGTGCGCCCGGAAAACTCCTCCCCAACCCCTCCCCACAAGGGGGAGGGGCTCACCCGCAGCGGGATTTTGCCACTAACATATGCCGCCACATGCTGAGGCGTCGGGGATGAATTTCGACGGTGCAGCAGAGTAGTCTCTCCCCCTTGTGGGGAGGCGAAGGGGTTTTCTCCGAGGTCAGTGTTTTCCTTATACCGTTCAATCGCGTTTGAATGCGGCTCAAGGCCCTGCCTCTCCCATCACGGCAGCGTGTAGGCGATCACATAATCACCGGGCTTGGTGCCGACCGAGCCGTGGCCGCCGGCGACCATGACGACATATTGCTTGTTGTCGTCGGTGGTATAGGTCATGGGCGTTGCCTGGCCGCCGGCCGGAAGGCGCGCCCGCCAGAGCTCGCGTCCGTTCGTCACGTCGTAGGCGCGAAGATAATTGTCGACCGCCGCACCGAGGAAGGCGACGCCGCCCTTGGTCAGCATCGGTCCGCCGATGCCGGGCACGCCGACCTTGAAGGGCAGCGGCAGCGGCGTCATGTCGTGGACCGTGCCGTTCTTGTGCATATAGGCGATCTTGCCGGTGCGCAGATCGACGCCGGCGACATAGCCCCAAGGCGGCGCCTGGCAGGGGATCTGCATCGGCCCGAGGAAGGGACCCATGAAGACACCGTAAGGCGCGCCGTCATTGCGGTTGAGCCCCTGTTCGCTGCCCTTCTCGTCCTGGCCTCGCGGCGGAATGTCGGCCGCCGGCACCAGGCGCGAGGTGAAGGCGAGATAGGTCGGCATGCCGAACATGATCTGCCGCTCCGGATCCACCGCCACCGAGCCCCAGTTGAAAGTGCCGAAATTGCCGGGGTAGACGATCGTTCCCCCGAGAGATGGCGGCGTGTATCGGCCCTCATAGCGGTAGCGGTGGAAGTCGATACGGCAGAGGAGCTGGTCGAACAGCGATACGCCCCACATGTCCTTTTCCTTCAGCGGCTCGGGCGAAAAGGTGAGGTCGGAGATCGGCTGCGTCGGCGAGGTATGATCGCCGGTGACCGCGCCGCCGGGCGCCGGGATTTCCTTGACCGGGATGATCGGCTCGCCGCTGCGCCGGTCGAGCACATAGAGATCGCCCTGCTTCGTCGGGCCGACGAGGGCAGGAACCACGCTGCCGTCCGGTTTGGTCAGGTCGATCAGCGCCGGCTGGGCCGGCACATCCATGTCCCAGAGGTCGTGATGCACCGTCTGGCGCACCCAGCGCAGCTGGCCGCTGGCGATATCGAGCGCAACGATCGAAGAAGAGAATTTCTCGACATTGTCGCTGCGGCCGATGCCGATCTGGTCGGGCACCTGGTTGCCGAGCGGGATATAGACCATGCCGAGCGCCTCATCGACGCTGAAGACCGACCAGCTGTTCGGCGAATTGGTCGTATAGGTCTGGCCATCGGCGATCGGCGTCGTTACGTCCGGGTTGCCGGAGTCCCAGTTCCAGATCAGCGCGCCGGTCCTGACGTCGAAGGCGCGGATGACGCCGGACTGCTCCTCGGTGGAATAATTATCGTTCACCGCCCCGCCGACGATGATCTTGCCGGCCACCGCGACCGGCGGCGAGGTCGAATAATAATAGCCGGCCGGATTGAAGCGCATGCCGGTTTCCAGATGCAGCACGCCCTGATCGGCAAAGCTGGTGCAGATCTTCCCGTCGGCCGCATCGAGCGCGATCAGCCGGGCGTCTGAGGTCGGCAGATAGACACGCTCGGCGCAGGGCTGGCCGGCGGCGACATCAGGATCGGCATAATAGGTGACGCCGCGGCAGGTCTGGTGCTGCCGGTTGGGATTCATGCCCGAATTGGCGTCGTATTTCCATTTCTCCTTGCCGGTCTTGGCGTCGAGCGCAATCGCCCAGTTATGCGGCGTGCAGAGATAGAGCGTGTCCTTCACCTTCAGCGGCGTCACCTGATAGGTCGTCTCGCTGATATCCTCCGGCCGTTTGACGTCGCCGGTCTGATATCGCCAGGCTTCCTTCAGAGTCGAGACATTCTCGACATTGATCTGGTCGAGCGGCGAATAGCGCTGGCCAAAGGGCGTGCGGCCATATTGATGCCATTCGCCGTCGGGCACGTTCCCGCCGAGGGCGGGGGTGGCGGCGGCCGCATCCTTCGGCAGATCGCCGGCCAGATCGTGCGGGTCCGTCGTCATCGAATAGACGGCGACGAGGATGGCGAGAATGACGGGCACGGCGAGCGGCCATGGATTGGCGCCGTAGGTGATGCCGGTCGGGCTGCGAAAGCCGAGCGGCCGGCGGATCCACGGCGTCAGCAGCCAGAGGCCGAGCAGGATGATGACGCCGCCGCGCGGACCGAGTTGCCACCAGTCGAAACCGACCTCCCAGACCGCCCAGGCGAGCGCTGCGACGACGAGCACCGCATAGACCCAGAGCGCCGCCGCCTTGCGCATTAACAGTAGTCCGGCGGTGATGAGGAACATCAGGCCGGCAAACAGATAGAAGATGCTGCCGCCGAGCGTGATGAGCCAGAGCCCCCCGCCACCGAGCGCGACCCCGATGATGATGAAGAGAATGGAGGTGATGACGAGCGCCATAAGGCTGTCTCCCGCTTGGGTTAGCCGGGTGGGGGATCAGCGGAAAAGTACCGCCGGTCAGGCAGATAGAGCGAGGGAGATGCTATTCAACGGCTGCATTTGCCGCAGGCGGGTGTCACGGTACGGTTGTATTGAAGCCGCTTACGTCCCGCAGAAAGTCTGCAGCACCCGTTCCTCCGGCTTCGGAGGTTCCATATAGGCGGTGAAATCCGGCTGGTTTTCGTAGGGCTTCGACAGCACGGTCAGCAGCGCCTCGAACAGCGAGAAATCGCCGCGCTCGACCGCGGCCTCGAGCGCCTGTTCGACCCGGTGATTGCGGGGAATGAAGGCTGGATTGACGCGGCGCATGGCGCTGGCGCGTTCGACCGCCGTCTGCGGATCGCGCGAGAGTCTCTCGCGCCACTGCATCAGCCAGGGCCGACAGGCCTCCGGTTCCCGGAAGCTCCTGGCAAAAGCGGGCTCCGCGCCGTCGTCGCCGGCAAGATCGGCGAGCCGCCGGAAGGCCAGGGTGAAATCGGCGCCCTGCGCCTGCATCAGCGACAGCAGCGCCTGGACGAGGTCGAGATCGCCGTCCTCTTGACCGGTAAGGCCGATCTTATCGCGCATGCCGGCCAGCCACGCAGCCTGGAACCGCTCGCCATAGGCCCGGATCACCGCATTGGCCTTGTCGACCCCCTTGTCCGGCTCGGTATCGATCAGCGGCAACAGCGTTTCGCCGAGTCGGGCAAGGTTCCACTGGCCGATGGCCGGCTGATTGGCATAGGCATAACGGCCATGCTGGTCGATCGACGAGAACACGGTCGCAGGGTTATAGACATCCATGAAGGCGCAGGGGCCGAAGTCGATCGTCTCGCCGGAAACCGTCATATTGTCCGTGTTCATCACGCCATGGATGAAGCCGACATGCAGCCAGCGGGCGATCAGCGCCGCTTGGCGCTCCGCGATTGCCGAGAACAGCGCGAGATAAGGTTCTTCGGCCGCCTTCAGTGCGGGATAGTGCCGGTCGATCACATAGTCGGCGAGGGCCCGCACACCGTCGGTGTCGCCTCTCGCCGCGAAATACTGGAAAGTGCCGACCCGGATATGGCTTGCCGCGACCCGGGTGAAGACGGCGCCTGGCAGCACCTCTTCGCGATAGACCGGGTCGCCCGTCGTCACGGCCGCCAGAGCCCTGGTGGCGGGAATGCCGAGCGCGAACATCGCCTCGCTTATGATGTATTCCCTGAGCACCGGTCCGATTGCCGCCCGCCCGTCGCCGCGCCGCGAAAAAGGCGTCGGTCCGGCGCCCTTCAGCTGGATGTCGAAACGATTGCCGCTGCGGTCGACCACCTCCCCGAGCAGGATCGCCCGCCCATCGCCGAGCTGCGGCGAGAAGCCGCCGAATTGGTGCCCGGCATAGGCCATCGCCAGCGGTTCGGCCCCTTCGGGAACGAGATTGCCGGAAAAGATCGCCGCGCCGTCGCGACGCAGCGCGTCGACGTCAAGCCCGAGCTCGGCGGCCAGCGGCTCGTTCAGCTTGATGAGCCAAGGTTCGGTTACCGGTGTCGGCGTTTGCGGCGCAAAGAAGCGCTCGGGCAAGCCGACATAGCTGTTGTCGAACGGAAAGGCCGCGCCGGACCGGATTTTCTGCGGGGTCGAGGTCATTGTTCATAGGTAGGGCCGGGGTGCCCCGCGTGCAAGCCGGTCTTGCGGCCGGATCGATCGGCCGTCACGCAGATCGCGCCGATGCAAGGAATCGTGATCCGCTTTTACCTCTCGTCAAAGCTGCTTTGCCATAAAGGACATAGCCCCGCCATGATCTCGGGCGTATAGCAGATCATCTCCCCTTGGCCCTGCGCCATGTCATCCCCGCGGCCTTGCTGCTTCCTCTGCTCCGCCGCGCCACCGTGAGTGATTCCGGACGATGTCGGATCAGATTTACCAGGCGCCGATGGTTCGGCGCGCCGCGCCCAATTTCCGGGTGATCGCGATGATCGTCGCGAGTGCGATGCTGATGGAAAATATCGATGCGACCGTGCTGGCGACCGCGCTGCCCACCATGGCTCGCGATTTCGCTGTCAGCGCCCCGGCCATGTCGATCTCACTGACCTCCTATCTCCTCAGCCTGGCGATCTTCATTCCGGCCAGCGGCCGGATGGCCGACAGTTTCGGTTCGCGCACTGTCTTCAGGGCGGCGATTGCCGTCTTCGTCATCGGCTCCATTCTCTGTGCGCTCGCGCCGACGCTGCCCTTCCTGGTCCTGGCCCGGCTGCTGCAGGGCATGGGCGGCGCAATGATGATGCCGGTCGGCCGGCTGGTGCTGATGCGCAGCGTCGACCGCAAGGATATGGTCAGCGCCATGTCCTGGCTGCTGGTGCCCGCGCTGATCGGCCCGATCGTCGGCCCGCCGCTCGGCGGTTTCATCGTTACCTATCTTGACTGGCGCTGGATCTTCTACATCAACGTGCCGGTCGGCATTATCGGCATGATCTTCGTCTCGATCTATATCGACGAGGTGAAGGGCAAGGCGGCCGGCCCCTTCGATACGATCGGCTTCATCCTCTCTGGCATCTCGCTCGGCTCGCTGCTCTTCGGCTTCGAAATGTCGAGCCATGAAGGCGAGGGCGCTTTCTCGATCTTCCTGATATCAGTCGGCCTGCTCTTCGGCCTCGCCTATCTCAGGCATGCCCGCAGGCATCCATCGCCGATCATGGATTTTTCGCTGATGAAGGTGCCGAGCTTCGGCACCTCGGTCATCGCCGGTTCGCTGACGCGCATCACCCAGGGTGCGCAGCCTTTCCTGCTGCCGCTGCTCTTCCAGATCGGATTCGGCCTGTCGGCGGCTGCGGCCGGCCAGATCGTCATATCAACCGCGCTCGGCGCGCTCGCCATGAAACCGATGGCGCGGTTTGTTTTCAGGCGGCTCGGCTTCCGCAGAAGCCTCGTCGTCAACGGCATTCTCGGCACGGCCGGTTATGCCCTCTGCGCCGCCTTCCGGCCGGATTGGCCGATGCCGCTGATTTTCGTCGTCCTGGTGCTCAGCGCCTTCTTCCTGTCGTTCCAGTTCACCGCCTACAACACCATCGCCTATGACGAGATCGAAAAGGAGCGGATGAGCTCGGCCACCAGCTTCTACACCACCTTTCAGCAGCTGATGCTGTCGCTCGGCATCTGCATCGGGGCCTTGGCGCTGCACGGTTCGATGGCCTTCAACAATGTCGAAACGCCGTCGCTTGTCGATTTCTCCACCGCCTTCATCGTCGTCACCATCATCTCGATCACCGCTACCGTCTGGAACCTGCGTTTCTCGCCGACCGCTGGCGAGGAGATCAGCGGCTATAAGGCCAGAGGGATAAAGGTGCCTGGAGAAACAAAGGCTTGACGCGCGTCGCTTGAATCAAATTCTGAGCCAGCCTTCAGTCCTTATCCTCCATGTCAGCCGCCATTTCCGCGAGCTTGCGCACGGTGTTGAGATTGCGCGAGGTCCCGGGCTTCAGCGCCGGCAGCTTCAGTTTCGAGCGGCCGGACCCATTGGGATAATGCACATAGATCTCCCGTCCGGCCAGCTTCGCCTCCTCGCCATCGGGCGCCACCATTTTGTCAAGCGCATCGCCGGACGCCTTTTCGGGCAGGAAGTAGACGAGCAGGAAACTCGGCTTGGCGTCGGGGAAGGGCGCGTCGGCGGCAATCGCCTCGAGTTCTTTCCGGCTGCGCACCATCACGCCCGGCCGCTTGCCCATCTTCTGTCCGAGCGCCGCGTCGAGCTTTTCCTCGACTGCCGTTTCGGACGCATCCGAGCGGAACAGCACATTGCCGCTCTGGATGTAGGTTTTCACGTCGGTAAAGCCGAGGCCCTCGCAGATCGATCTTAGTTCAGCCATCGGCAGCGACCCGGTGCCGCCGACGTTTATGGCGCGGAGGAGGGCGATATAGACGGGCATTTCTGTCTCCTGGGCTGTGCCGTGTGGCATGCCCCAACCCTCACATCTTCCCCGCCACCTTGATCGCAAACGCATACTCGAACGCGATCTCTTCCAGCCGCTGGAAGCGCCCCGAAGCGCCGCCATGGCCAGCGTCCATATTGGTCTTGAGCAGGATCGGCGCTTCGCCGGTTGTCTTGTCGCGCAGTTTCGCCACCCATTTGGCCGGTTCCCAATAGGTGACGCGCGGGTCCGTCAGGCCGCCGAGCGCCAAGATCGGCGGGTAGGGTTTTGCGCCGACATTGTCATAGGGCGAATAGGCGGCGATCTGCTCGTATTCTTCCTTGCTGTCGATCGGGTTGCCCCATTCCGGCCATTCCGGCGGGGTGAGCGGCAGAGTGTCGTCGAGCATGGTGTTGAGCACGTCGACGAAGGGAACGGCGGCGATGATGCCGGCGAACTTCTCCGGCGCCATGTTGGCGACGGCGCCCATCAGCATGCCGCCGGCCGATCCGCCCTCGGCGATGATCTTCGCGTAAGAGGTGAACTTCTGTTGATTCAGATAATCCGCCGCGGCGACGAAGTCCTTGAACGTGTTCGTCTTCTTGTCCATCTTGCCGTCTTCGTACCAGGCAAAGCCCTTGTCCTTGCCGCCGCGGATATGGGCGATGGCATAAACGAAGCCGCGGTCGACGAGCGACAGGCAATTGGTGTTGAAGCCGGCCGGAATGGTAATGCCGTAGGCGCCATAGCCGTAGAGCAGGCAGGGTGCTGAGCCGTCGAGCGGCGTATCCTTGCGATAGAGCAGGGTGACCGGTACTCTCTCGCCGTCCCAGGCCGGGGCGAAGACGCGGCGGGTGACGTAGTCGTCGGGATTGTGGCCGGAGGGCACTTCCTGCGTCTTCAACAATGTGCGCTCGCGCGTCACCATATTATAGTCGTAGAGCTGCGACGGCGTCGTCATCGAGGAATAGGAGAACCGGATGACATCCGTATCGTATTCCGCCGCGCCCGAAAGCCCCAGTGAATAGGCTTCTTCGGCAAAGGCGATCGCATGTTCCTCGCCGGTCGCCCGGTCGCGGATCATGATCCGCGGCAGCCCGTCCTTGCGCTCCAGCCACAGGAGGTGGCGGGCATAGGCCATGTGGCTGATGATCAAAGTCCCGGGCTTATGGGCGACGACTTCGCGCCAGTTTTCCTTGACCGGATTGTCGACCGGCGCTTCCATGATCTTGAAATCCTTGGCGCCGCCGTCATTGGTCAGGATGTAGAAGACATCGCCGCCTTCTGTCAGCGAATATTCGATGCCTTCCTCGCGCGCAGCCACCAGCTTCGGCTCGGCCGTCAGGTCCTTGGTCGACAGCAGCCGGTATTCGCTCGTTTCATGGTCGTGAATATCGATATAGATGAAGTCGTCGAGCAGCGAGCCGCCGACGCCCATGAAGAAGCCGGCATCGGCTTCCTCATAGACCAGCCGGTCTTCCGACTGCGGCCGGCCGACAATATGGTGGAAGACTTTCGACGGCCGGTGGTTCTCGTCGAGCGCTGAATAGAAGAAGCTCTTGCCGTCTGGCGCCCAGACGCCGCCGCCGCCGGTATTCTCGATCCGGTCCGTAAGATCTTCCCCGGTCGCGAGATCGCGCACCTTCAGCGTGAAGAACTCCGATCCCTTGTCGTCATAGCCCCAGATGCCGCGGCTGTGGTCGCTCGAATGGTCGAGGCCGGCGAGGCGGAAATAGGCCTTGCCGGCGGCTTCTTTGTCGCCGTCGAGCAGCACCGTGCGGATCGTCTCGTCGGCAACGTCGCCGTCACGGGGAATGCGGAAATAGCGCGGCTGTTCGCCGCCGGTGACATAGAACGTGCCATAGGCATAGGCGCCATCCTTCATCGGTACCGAGCTGTCGTCTTCCTTGATGCGGCCGCGCATTTCAGCAAACAGCGCTTTCTGCAGCGGCTTGGTGTCTTCCATCGCTGCGTTCATATAGGCGTTTTCGGCTTCGAGATGCCGGCGGATCTCGGGGTCGAGGATCGACGGATCCTTGAACATCGCCTGCCAGTTATCGGCGCGCAGCCAGGCATAGTCATCCGTGCGGGTAATGCCGTGGCGCGTATCGGAGAGGGGCTTTTTCGGTGCGGCGGGCGGTGTCGGCAGGCTCTTGAAAACGGACAAGGAATTGGCTCCGGTGGGAATGTCGGGTTGGCAAGAGATAGAGGCGCGCCGTCGCCGGATCAAGCGGCTAGGCTGTGCCAGGGGTGCAGACGGCCTTCCAGAGCCGAGGAGACGGCACCGCTCGCCCTGCCTTGATGTCACCACAATATTTAAGGAGGTCCGCTATCACAGAGCGAATTTTGCACGTGCCCAGCCCCCGGCAAGCCGCCGGTGGCAGGATGAAGACTGTACAACAGTAAGGGATTTCCTCCGCAATGCCGAAACGCCTTCTCCTGTTTGTATCCCTGGCCGGCTTGGCTGCCCCCGCTTTTGCCGTCGACCCGGCCATCAAGAAGCAGCTGGAAAAACTTGATCCCTCCACCCGCCTGGAACAGAGCTGCGACACGGAAGCGATGAGCCGGATCAACAATGACAGCACCGGC
Organism: Rhizobium sp. NLR10b; assembly: GCF_019685435.1. NCBI lineage: Bacteria > Pseudomonadati > Pseudomonadota > Alphaproteobacteria > Hyphomicrobiales > Rhizobiaceae > Rhizobium > Rhizobium sp. NLR10b. The sequence continues at coordinate 231,502 of NZ_JABDWV010000009.1, forward strand.
TTCAAGCCCGACAAGGTGATCGCCTATACCTTCAAGGACCCGATCGCCGGCGACAATTCGCTGCAGGCGCCGGGCGCGGTCTTCCGCAGCAAGGGTGATTGGTATCATCTTTCCTACAATTGCATCACCGGCCCGCAGCATATCAACGTGCGCGAACTCGACTATCAGATCGGCGAGAAAGTGCCGCGCGAGAAATGGGACAAATATTATCTCTACGATTGATGCTGCTGCATCCGTCCGGGCTACTACGGTGACATCCGGCCACATGGCGGTATGCAAAAATACCCGCTAGAATCGCCGGATCGAACCTTAGAAGCCCTGATATGAACCGCATCCTCGTCGTTTCGGCGTTCCTTCTGGCCGCGATCTCAGCCGCATCGGCGGACGAGTTGTCGTTGGCGCCGCCAGCTGCTCCGCTCTCGAAGGCGCCGGCGATCAAACTTGTCGAGCCGCATCTGCATATCGCCCGTTCCAACATAGCGGGCCATGCCCGCATCGCGCTCACCTTCGACGCCTGCATGGGGCAGGCGGACGAACGCATCCTTTCGACTCTGGTGCGCGAGCGCATTCCGGCAACGATCTTCGTCACCGCCCGCTGGCTGAAGCGCAACCCGCAAGCCCTTGCCGTCTTCCTGCAGAATCCCAATCTCTTCGAGATCGAAAACCACGGCGAGAACCATATTCCGGCCATCGATACGCCGATGCTCGTCTATGGCATTGCCTCGGCCGGCTCGCCGCAGGCGGTGAAGCAGGAAGTCGAAGGCGGCGCCGCCGCCATGGTCGCATCCGGCATTCCCGCACCGCACTGGTTCCGCGGCTCCACGGCCAAATACGATCTTCCTGCCATCGGCGAGATCCGCGCCATGGGCTATCGCATCGCCGGCTACTCGGTGAACGGCGACGGTGGCTCGCTGCTCGGCGCTGTCATCACCGAAAAACGCATCGCCTCGGCCAAGGACGGCGATGTCGTCATCTCCCACATCAATCAGCCGACCCATGCGGCCGGGGAGGGAGTGGCAAAGGCGCTGGTTGATCTCAAGATGAAGGGCGCGGAGTTCGTTCGTCTGGAGGATGTCGAGGATATGGGCGACGACAAGACGACGGAATAGAGCTGCGGTTGAAGGTGTACCGTGTGGCACGGCACAATAGCCAAAGCGAAGCCTCTACCGCAACGCATCCCCAGTCCCCAACCTATCGTCACCAAACCGCCGTATCCCTGGTCCTTCCCGGTCGAGCGCGAAATCCTCGAACCAGTCGCGATGAATCCCAGCAATCATCGCCCCGACCATCTGGGCGGCGAGATAGGAGAAGGTGATGCCGTTGCCGCCATAGCCGTGGGCGGCGAAGACATGCGGCATCCCGGGCGTCGGGCCGATCAGCGGCAGGCCATCGGCCGTTTCGCCGAAGGTTCCGCCCCAGGCATGGGCGATGCGGGTATCGACTCTCGGCCATAACCGCTTCATCTTCTCCTGGACGGCGCTGATCTTGGCCGGCAACTTTCGGTCCCGCGCTGCGGCATCGGTCGTACCGTCGTCCTCGCCGCCGGCGACGATGCGATTGTCCGCGGTCGTGCGCATGTAGAGGTAGGGATGGCTGTCCTCCCATAGCAAAGCCCTGTCGCGCCAGAACGTGGCGGGGTTCTGCGGCACGGTGGCGAAGGCCCAGCTCGAACGTGTGCGGTGCAGTTTCGGCATGTCGAGGCCCGGCATCGAATAGCCGGTCGCCAGCACGACATGCCGCGCCTCGATGACATAGGCGCCGTCCGTCTCCGCCGTCACGCGATCGCCTTCGCTGTGCAGTGCGGTCACGGAGGCGCTGACCGGCTGCGCGCCGCGCCTGATGGCCATCGCGATCAGCGCCCAGGTGAGCAGCAGCGGATCGGCTTCCGCCGAACCCGGCGAATAGATCGCTCCATCCCGATCGAGCTCGAATTGCGTGAAGAGATCGGGATGTTCGAGATAGACGCCGGGCAGGCCCGCCCGTCGGCGAAGCTGGCGCTCTTCCCTGAGGTCGCGGGCGCCTTCCAGATTGCAGGCGAGATAAAGCGTGTTGCGCGGCCGGAAGCCGCAGGCCACTCCGTTCGCTGCGATCAGCTTCGAAAGACCGGCGACGGCAGCGGCGCTGCGGCGATAGATTCCCGCCGCTCGTTCGAAGCCGTAATAGGCCTCGAGCTGTGTGAGCGTGCTGTCGATTTCCCATTGCAGCATCGCGGTGCTGGCGGCGGTGCTGCCGAAGCCCGGCTCTTCCCGGTCGATGATAACAACGGAAAAGCCACGCGCCGTCAGATGATCTGCGATCAGCGCGCCGGTGATGCCGCCGCCGATCACCGCGACATCGGTCGAAAAGCTCTGCGCCATCGGCCGCCATTGCGGACGTATGGCATTCTTTCCCCAGAGCGAATGGCCGCTGACCATCTGGTCATGATCGGATTCGTCGAGATCGAGATCGGACGCCACTTATGTCTCCTCGCGTGATTACTTCGGCAATTGCGGCTGCGGTTTTTCCTCGATCAGCAGTTCCTCGATGATGGTCATGACGATCAGCGACAGCGGCAGCGCCAGCATTGCGCCGACGGCCCCCCACATCCAGGTCCAGAACAGGATGGCGAGGAAGACGATAAAGGGATTGATTTCAAGCCGCCGCCCCATCACCGCCGGGAAGATCAGGTTCTCCATGACGAGATGCACCGTGAAGAAGGCGGCCGCCGGCACCAGACCGACGATGAAGCCGTCATAGGTGATGATCCCGGCGATCGCGACGGAAAGCGTCATCAGCGTGATGCCGAGATAGGGGATGAAGCTCGACAGGAAGGCGAAGAAGCCCCAGAGCACCGGCGCCGACAGCCCACTTGCATAGGCGATGACGGTCATGACGACGCCAAGCCCGACATAGATCAGCGAGGCGGTGGCGAAATAGAAGCCGAGCACCTGCTCGACGCCATTGATGACGCGGATCGCCGCCAGCCGCTGCGGGCGGGTGCGGAAGGTCATGATGATGGTCTTGCGCAGATTGACGCGGCTGGCAAGAAAGAGCAGCAACGCGGCGAAGAAGATCAGCCCCTGTATCAGTGCCGGCGTCAGGCTGGTTGTCACCACATGCAGCACGTTGCCGGTGTTTTCGAGCAGCGCGCCAATCGACATCGGCCCGCTTTCGAATGTCGCCGGCGTGATGTGCAGCCATTCGATGCGCTCCAGATAGGGCATGATGCGGCTGATCATCCGCTCGATGAAGGCGGGGGCTTCGTTCGCAAGCGTCGCCAGCGGATCGGCAAGCGAACTGACCAGCAGGACGATGACCAAAGCGACTCCGCTTGAAAGAAGGAAAGCGTTGGCAAGCCTTGGCACACCCATTTTGCTGAGGTTTTCAGCGGCGAGGCCGAGGATCATGCCGACGACGACGGCAAGGGTGACCGGAATAAGAATCAGCGACATCATGTAGACGGCGGCAAGGCCGAGGATGGCGAAAATGCCGATGATCGCCCAGGCCATGCTGATGTCGAGCCCGTCCTTCTCAAGCCGATGCACCGGCGGCGACGGCAGTTCCTCCGCTGCCTCCTGCAACGACTGAGCCCAGGCGCTGGTTTGGCGTTCGCCGATGGCGATCTTCTTTGCGTGTTTGCGGATGCCGTTGGCGATGCCCATGTGGTGAGGTCCCCGAAGCCCCATTGCTTCGCCACAAAAACGCGCTGATGCGGTTCCGGTTCCGGTTCCGCGGCCATGGCGCTGTCGTAAAGACATCAGTCCGCCTGCAGGCAAGGGCGCTGATCGCGGAAGTGTCCGCTCCTTCTTCGGCTCGCGCCGATTTGATCCTGCCGCCGGAACAACCTCGCAGGCGCTGGCGTTCGGTCTCGGAAGGAGAGTGCTCATGATTGCAGATCCCGATCAGACGAAAACCACCGAGACCTATTCGACCGATCCCCCTTATGCGGACGAGGCGAGGTTGAAAGCCGCCGATCAGCGGCGTTGGTGGGTCTGGACCGTTCTTGCGGCGGGCGCGGCAGTTCTCATCATTGCCGGCGTGAGCGTTGCGATCTGGCCAAACCCCGGCAACAATGATCCGACCGCGACGGCTTCGACCAGGCCGGATCCGATCAACACGCAGCCCTCCGGTCCCGGCGCCTTCAACAACGACCCGGCCTCCGGCCCTGCACGACCGCCCGAAGCGACAGACCGGTCGCCAACGCCGAGCGGAAACGGCGGCGGACCGACGCAGGTGACGACGCCATCAGGAACCGAGAAGGTCCAATAGCACAGGCTCAGGACGAAAGCGTCAGGCCGATGCCCCAGGGATCTTTGAGGAAGACGCCGCCATCGCGCTTCTCGCTGTTGATCTCCAGCGCGTCGAACCTGGAGACCGCCGCGTCGAGCGTCGCCTTATCGTTGAAACGGATCCGGTAGTCGGAAAGCCCGGTCATATTGTCGGCGCGGGCGGTGGCGCCTCGGCTGTTCCAGATGTTGGCGGCGAGATGGTGGTGATAACCGCCGGTCGCAAAGAAGCTCGCGCCGGGATAACGGGCCATCAGCTTGAGGCCGAGCACGTCCCGGTAGAAGGCGTCGGCCTGCGGGATATCGCCGACCTGCAGGTGCAGATGGCCGATCGCCGTTCCCTCAGCCATGCCGTCCCAGCGATCACTGGGCGCGCTATCGTAGAGCGCCTGCAGGTCCAGACGCCGCGTCGCCATTTCGACCATGCCGTCCTGGTGGAATTTCCATTGCTCGTGCGGCCGGTCGGCATAGATTTCGATGCCGTTGCCCTCGGGGTCGGAAAGATAGATCGCCTCGCTGACGAGATGGTCCGAGGCGCCGTCGAGCACGACATTGTTGTGGGCGGCTTGACGCAGCCAGCGCGCCAGTTCGGTGCGATCGGGCATCAGGAAGGCTGTGTGGAAAAGGCCTGCGGCATTCCGTGGCGCGACTGTCGCGTCCCTTGCCGTCGTCAGCGTCAGCAGCGGATGACCCCCGACCCCCAGCACTTCGCCGCTCGTCGTCTTCTCGATGACCTTCAGGCCGAGCATCGACTGATAGAAGCCGGAAACCAGGCCGAGGTCGGTAACGACGAGATGCGACTGGTCGATGTGAGCAGGCCGCGTCAGCGCATAGGATGTTTCTGTCATCAATGGGTCTCCTGCCTCTGCAGTTGAAGCGTACCGGCGGTGGCGGCAATCATGCCGCCCGTGGCAAATCCGAGGAAGTCTCGCCGGTTCATGCGCCTGGTCTCCTCGGTTGCCGTACTTGATCTCTATATGGTCTATCCAGATTGTTCACAGAAGGCTTGTTTTTGAGGATGAAGCGTTGAGCAGATGTTGACGATGACCTGCACCGGCTTGATCGGAGTCAATGCGCCCGTATCTTCATCTGAGCAAGCTTATGCATCTCAGTCATGGAGGGAAGCCATGTACAGGAAAATCATCGTGGCGATCGCGCTCGGCAGCCTCGACAGGGGAGAGAACATTCTCCGCAAGGCCGCCTCGCTGCTCGACGCGGGCGGCCAGATTGTCGCGCTCAACGTCGTCGAGGATGTGCCGACCTATGTTGCGATCGAACTGCCAGCCAATATGCTCGAGGACGCCATGAAGGACGGCCGCGAGAAGCTGGAAGCGCTGGTCGCCGCAACCGGGATCGCGGCGACGATCGACATCCGCAACGGCCCGCCGGCCAAGGCCATCATCGCGGCCGCCGAAAGCTACGGCGCCGACCTCATCATCCTCGCCTCGCATATTCCGGATTTTTCCAACTATTTTATCGGCGCCACGGCCGACCGCGTCGTACGGCACGCCAAGTGTTCAGTGCTGGTCGAGCGGCAGAAGATCTGAATCTTCGCCGCTCCATTTTCGAGTGCTCTTCCCAGTCGTCGAGGCGGGGCAGACCTCGCGCGGTCTGTCACGAAGATTTACTGCCCGCGCGATGCGCCGCAGTTGCGCCCCCGCCAGTTCGGTGCGACCATCGCAATCGGGTACGAAACGGGTTGGCGTGCATGGCCGAGTTCAACGGCATTCGCTGGGCTTACGACAGATACGAGTTGATCGCCGACGGCATCGTCCATGGCGTCGGTCTCGTGTTGGCGCTGATCGGCGCCACCGCTCTGATCTTTTACGCCACGGTTTGGAGCTCCCACGGCGCGCTCGCCGCCGCCTGGATCTATGGCGTCGGACTGGTGCTGACGCTTGCCATCTCCTTTTCCTACAATGTCTGGCCGGTCTCGCGCACCAAATGGTTCCTGCGCCGCTTCGATCATTCGGCGATCTTCATCCTGATCGCCGCCACCTATACGCCATTCCTCGAGCGCGGCGCCGACGATCCGCTGCTCTTCTTCATGCTGGTGGCGATATGGCTGTTCGCTGCCGTCGGCATCGTCCTGAAATGCGCCTTTCCCGGGCGCTACGACCGTCTCGCCATCCTGCTTTACCTCGCCATGGGCTGGAGCGGCGTGCTGGTGGCGGGGCCCGTCGCCGCGCGCATTCCCTCCGCTTCGATGCTGCTGATCATTATCGGCGGCGTCATCTATTCACTCGGCGTCATCTTCCATGTCTGGGAGAAACTGCGTTTCCAGAACGCCATCTGGCACGGTTTCGTCGTCATTGCAGCGGCCGTGCATTATTCCGCCGTCTTCGCTTGTTTCAGCCTGCCAATGCCGGGCTTCTGAGCTGCGGCCTGCCCGAGACCGTTCCGCAAGCCTTTCTCTGCCGTATCAGCCGTTTACATCTTTCGAACTGCGGCGTATGCCAACCCGCGCAGTCAATCCGAACCGGGTCATCATGACAGACGCCGTCCTCCTCCGCGACGCCACCGAAGCCGATCTTCCCGCCATCCGGGATATCTACAATCATGCCGTCGAGCACACGACGGCGATCTGGAACGAGACGCTCGTCGATCTCGAAAACCGACGGGAATGGCTGAGCGCGCGCAACGGCCGCGGCTTTCCGGTCATCGTCGCCGACAAGTCGGGTAAGGTCGCGGGCTATGCCTCCTATGGCGACTGGCGCGCCTTCGAGGGCTATCGCCACACGGTCGAACATTCCGTCTATGTCGAGAAAGATCATCGCAGCGCCGGCATCGGCGAGGCCCTGATGCGCGAATTGATTGCGCGTGCGGCGGCCGCCAATATCCATGTGATGATCGCCGGCATCGAGGCCGACAACACCGCCTCGATCCGGCTGCACGAAAAGCTCGGCTTCCGTATTGTCGGCAGATTTTCCGAGGTCGGCACCAAGTTCGGCCGTTGGCTGGACCTCACCTGCATGGAGCTTCGCCTGCCCGGCGAGGCCGATTGACCTACTTGCTCGGGCAAGGCCGACGGAGGATGAGCGCTCGCCGGACGGAGTGACCGGCAAATCATTGCCGGAGCGGTCACTATCTTTTTATTGTATTCTGAGCTGTGTAGAAAAGAGAGGCCGCCTGCTTCGCGAGAGGCGGCGTGATAAGCGTCATGGAGTTCAACAGTTCAATGGTAATGCATAGATCGCCGCTCGGCCTCCTTGCCTTCCTTCTTCTCGCCGCTGCTCCGATTTCCTCGCGTGCTGCCGATTGTGGCAGCACGGCCTCGCCGAAGCTCGACTGGCAGGAATGCACGAAGAAAAACCTGATGTTGCAGGGCAGTGACCTCCAAGGCGCCAATCTCTTCAGCACCGATTTCTCGCTGACCGATCTCAGCGGTTCGAATTTCAAATCCGCCAATCTGGAAAAGGCGAGCTTGGTGCGGGCCTCGCTTGAGGGGTCACATGCCGAAGGGGCCAACTTCGCCAAGGTCGAGGCCTATCGCGCCAGCTTCGCCAATATTGCCGCCGAAGGCGCTTCCTTTGCCGGCGCCGAGCTGCAGCGCGCCAATTTTGCCGGCGCCCGGCTCTCCGGCGCGAGCTTCGAAAAGGCCGAACTCGGCCGCGCCGATTTCGACAAGGCGGTGCTGACGGGGGTGAAATTCTCTTTCGCCAATCTCTCCCGCGCTGACCTTTCCCACGCCACCTTCGAAGGCCCGTTAATCTTCGAGCGCGCCTTCATGTTCTTGACTCGCATCGAAGGCCTCGACCTCTCGGCTGCCGCCGGGCTCGAACAGGCACAGATCGACCTCGCCTGCGGTGACGCCTCGACCAAACTGCCCGCCGGCCTCTCGGCGCCGCCGACATGGCCTTGTCCGGCTGAGCACGAGTGATTACCAGGCGACACTATACGCCTATGGCAACACGCACGTCTCTCTTGGATGGTTCGGTTCGACTTAGTGGAGTTTGAACTCGCCCATGACGCGGCGCCACTCGTTCGGCCCGATCAGCCGCTGGTGGGTGTAGCGAACAGAATGCAACGGCCCGTCGAGGGAGGACTGCCAGAACTCGAGAAACTTATGCATCTCCGGAAAGTCCGGGGCAAGATCGTAATCCTGCCAGACATAGGTCTGCAACACGGATTCAAAATCAGGAATGCGATAGAGGATATGTGCAGTGGTCAGCCCATAGCCGTTCAGCTGACGTTCCAGATCTGAGGAAAATCGCATACTTCATCTCCGTTTCGTGACGCTCGAAAGGTGGCGCAAAATTTTGCAGCCATCAACGGATTTCTGAAACGCGTCCACCGTGTTTATTGTGCCTTTACAGGATGTTAGCAGCCACTTCGCACGAGTGCTAATTTTTTTATGGCGCCCTCTTGAAATGGAAAAACCGCAAAACCAGATCATTGCGCGCAGAACGCTCGATCGAGGTTTTGCACCCGCCCGGACTGGTCATCCGGTCCGGCCAGGGGAATAACATCACTATTGTTTGTCCATTGGAGGAAAACATGTCGTTCCGACCGCTTCATGATCGCATTCTCGTCCGCCGCGTCGATTCCGAGGAAAAGACCAAGGGCGGCATCATCATTCCCGACACTGCCAAGGAAAAGCCGCAGGAAGGCGAGGTCATCGCCGTCGGGCCCGGTGCACGCAACGAGGCCGGCCAGATCCAGGCGCTCGACGTCAAGGTCGGCGATCGCGTTCTGTTCGGCAAGTGGTCCGGCACTGAGATCAAGATCAACGGCGAGGACCTGCTGATCATGAAGGAAAGCGATGTCATGGGCATTATTGAAGCCCAGGCGGCCGAAAAGATCGCCGCCTGAGGCATGTCCGCGCATGAGTCAAAAAGCTGCCTATTGAAGGAGTGAAAGAATGGCTGCGAAAGAAGTGAAATTTCATAGCGATGCCCGTGAACGCATGCTGCGCGGTGTCGATGTGCTGGCCAACGCCGTAAAGGTGACGCTGGGTCCGAAAGGCCGTAACGTCGTGATCGACAAGTCCTTCGGCGCGCCGCGCATCACCAAGGACGGCGTTTCGGTTGCCAAGGAAATCGAGCTCGAAGACAAGTTCGAAAACATGGGCGCGCAGATGCTGCGCGAAGTCGCATCGAAGACCAACGACCTCGCCGGCGACGGCACCACGACTGCGACGGTGCTCGCCCAGGCGATTGTCAAGGAGGGCGCCAAGGCGGTCGCCTCCGGCATGAACCCGATGGACCTGAAACGCGGCATCGATCTCGCCGTCGACGCTGTCGTCGCGGAACTGAAAACTAACGCCCGCAAGATCTCCAACAATTCCGAAATTGCCCAGGTCGGCACGATCTCCGCCAATGGTGATTCCGAGATCGGCCGCTACCTTGCCGAAGCAATGGAGAAGGTTGGCAACGAAGGCGTCATCACCGTTGAAGAGGCCAAGACTGCCGAAACCGAACTCGAGGTCGTCGAAGGCATGCAATTCGACCGCGGTTATCTGAGCCCCTATTTCGTCACCAATCAGGACAAGATGCGGGTCGAACTGGAGGATCCCTATATCCTCATTCATGAGAAGAAGCTGTCGAACCTGCAGTCGATGCTGCCGGTTCTCGAAGCCGTGGTTCAGTCCGGCAAGCCGCTCCTCATCATTGCTGAAGACGTCGAAGGAGAAGCCCTTGCGACCTTGGTCGTCAACAAGCTGCGCGGCGGCCTGAAGATCGCTGCCGTCAAGGCGCCTGGCTTCGGCGACCGCCGCAAGGCCATGCTTGAAGACATCGCCATCCTGACCGGCGGCACCGTCATCTCCGAAGATCTCGGCATCAAGCTTGAGAATGTGACGCTCAATATGCTCGGCCGGGCAAAGAAGGTGGCCATCGAAAAGGAAAATACCACCATCATCGACGGTGCTGGTTCGAAAGCGGAACTCGACGGTCGCACCGCTCAGATCCGCGCGCAGATCGAAGAAACCACCTCCGACTATGATCGCGAGAAGCTGCAGGAACGTCTTGCCAAGCTCGCCGGCGGTGTTGCCGTCATCCGCGTCGGCGGCTCGACGGAAGTCGAAGTGAAGGAGAAGAAGGATCGCGTCGACGACGCGCTGCATGCAACACGCGCGGCGGTCGAGGAAGGCATCCTGCCCGGTGGAGGTGTGGCGCTGCTGCGCGCGGTCAAGGCGCTCGACAATTTGAAGACTGCCAATGACGACCAGCGGGTCGGCGTTGAAATCGTGCGCCGGGCGATCGAAGCCCCGGTTCGCCAGATCGCCGAAAACGCCGGCGCCGAAGGCTCCATCATCGTCGGCAAGCTGCGTGAAAAGAGCGAATTTTCCTATGGCTGGAACGCCCAGACCGGTGAATATGGCGATCTCTACGCGCAGGGCGTCATCGATCCGGCCAAGGTCGTTCGCACCGCACTTCAGGATGCAGCTTCGGTTGCCGGCCTGCTGGTGACGACGGAAGCGATGATCGCCGAAAAGCCGAAGAAGGAAGCTGCTCCGGCCATGCCCGCCGGCGCCGGCATGGACTTCTAAGCGATCGCTCGGCCCGCTCTGCCCTCGGGGCGGGCCGTGCTACGCACTACCGAATGAAACAAGTTCCATCGGTCGACATCAATGGAGCCAAGCTATGAGAAAGGAAAACATCAGCAATTCCATACAGCAGAATGCCGTGGCAGCTATCAGTGCGGCGCATCTGCTTCATCCGGCGAAGCATTTCGGTCACCCGCGTGACGTGCTTGCCGCCGCCGAGATCGACAACGACGAGAAGCGGGCAATTCTCGCTTCATGGGCATCCGATATCTTCGCAGTCGAATCCGTACCAGCCCTCCGCCTTTACCCTGGGGCCGAAAGAGCTGTATCCTATGACGAGATCCTTGAAGCGCTGAAGGCTTTGGATAATGGCGATCGCCCATCCGCGAGGCAGGATACGTCCGCTTCCCTGAGTTCCCACAGGACCCGTCGTCGAAAACCACCCACCCCCCGATTTCCCGGCCTTTGCTTGTGCAGCTATTGGAAAGGAGGACGGCGCCGACCGCTGTTCGAAACCTGACTCTCCGTCTGGCCTGCCGTGTGCCTCTCGAAGACGCAGGCATGATTTTTGCCGACGGCTCTTTGCTCAACTGAGGAGTTTTGCCGATGAAGATCGCTCAGATTGCACCGCTCGCCGAGAGCGTTCCCCCAAAGCTGTACGGCGGGACGGAGCGGATCGTTTCCTACCTTACTGAAGAACTCGTGGCAAAGGGACATGAGGTCACGCTCTTTGCCAGCGGCGATTCCGTCACACGGGCGACACTCGTGTCGTGTGCGGACGTCGCCTTGCGGCTCAACCCTGCGGTCAGGGACCATCTACCGCATCAGGTCGTGATGCTCGAGGAGATCCGGAGGCGGGCGCATGAGTTCGACGTGCTGCATTTCCACATCGACCTGCTGCATTTCCCGCTGATCCGCGATTTCGCCGATCGCACCGTGACCACGCTGCACGGGCGGCTCGACTTGCCGGATCTCAAGCCGTTCTACGCCGCTTTCCCCGATATTCCATTGGTGTCGATCTCCAATGATCAGCGTCACCCGATGCCACCAGTCGACTGGCGCGGGACGGTCTATCATGGTCTCCCGGCCGATCTTCTTCCATTCACGGAGAACCCTAGGGGTAACTACCTGGCCTTCCTTGGTCGGATCTCTCCGGAAAAGCGCCCCGACCGAGCCATTCAGATCGCGGCAAAAGTCGGCATGCCTCTGAAGATCGCCGCCAAGATCGATAATGCCGACAAGGTCTATTGGGAAACCGTCATCGAGCCGATCGTTAAGAGCCATCCGCATGTAGAATTTATCGGCGAGATCGACGAACGTGAGAAAGCTGACTTCCTCGGAAATGCAGGCGCTCTGCTCTTCCCGATCGACTGGCCGGAGCCCTTCGGGCTGGTGATGATCGAGGCCATGGCCTGCGGCACGCCGGTCATCGCTTTCGGCTGTGGCTCGGTTCCCGAGGTCATTGACAATGGCATCTCCGGCATCCTGGTCGACAGCGTCACCGAGGCGGCCGAAAATGTCGAATGGGCGCTGCGCCTCGATCGGCGCAAGGTGCGGGCCGCGTTTGAAAAGCGCTTCACCGCACAGCGAATGGCGTGCGACTATCTCGACATCTATCGCAACCTGCCGGGCGTTCGCATCAAAGCCGCGCCCCTCCGCCGGTCGAATGGTCAAGCGCTCGACCTGCAGGCTGTCGCCTGAGGCAAGGAGGAGGAGACCATGTCGAACGTATCTGCGGACAGCAACCCCGCCACAGCATCGTCAGGCGTGGTGGCGCCCGTCGCTCAGTTCTTCATTCCGGCCGCCGCATCGCTGCAGGAGCGCCGGCCGCGTACATTGAAGCACGGCGATACTTTCGCCGTCTTCGACCATAATGGCGATGCTCTTTCCGGTCCCGGCAGCCCGGAAGGCCTTTTTCACCGGGACACTCGTCATCTCTCGCATCTTTACCTGACGATCAACGAACAGCGGCCGATGCTGCTGTCGTCGACGCTGCGGGACGACAATGCGACGCTGACCTGCGATCTCACCAATCCTGATCAGTTCGATGAGAAAGGAAGGCTGGTTCTGGGCCATGACGTGATTCATCTGCGCAGATCGCGCTTTCTCTGGAATGCCAGTTGTTATGAACGGCTGGCTGTGAGGAATTATGACGAGCGGCGGCAACAAGTTCGCATTCAGATCTCGTTCGGGGCCGATTTCGCCGATCTTTTTGAAGTCCGCGGCACCGCAAGGGCAAGGCGAGGGCGCCATCTTCCCGCCGTCGTAGAACAGGATTGGATCCTGCTTTCCTATATCGGCCTGGACGGTCGCAAGCGGTCGACGCGCCTTTCCTTCATGCCGGAACCGGCCGAGGTTCGTAGCGATCTCGTCACTTATGACCTCCATCTGGAGCCGCACGAGACCAAATCGCTCTTCATCCAGATCGCCTGCGACCATACGTCCGCCGATCGACTGAGCCGTCTTTCCTTCTTCCTTACCTTGCGGGATGCCCGCCGCGCGTTGCGTGCCTCCTCCTCGCGCGCGGCGTCGGTCACAACCTCCAACGAGATCTTCAACGAAGTCGCGCGACGCAGCGCCTCCGATCTTTACATGCTGATCACCGACAAGCCGGAAGGCCCCTATCCCTATGCTGGTATTCCCTGGTTCAGCACTGTTTTCGGCCGCGACGCCCTGATCACGGCGCTTCAGACGCTTTGGCTCGATCCGGAGATCGCCCGCGGGGTTCTCGGTCATCTTGCAGCCAATCAGGCGACGGACGTCGATCCTGCTTCAGACGCCGAGCCGGGCAAGATCCTGCACGAAGTGCGTTGCGGCGAAATGGCCGAACTCGGCGAGGTTCCATTCCGGCGTTACTACGGCAGCATCGACTCGACGCCGCTCTTCGTGATGCTGGCCGGCGACTATCTCAAACGAACCGGTGATCTTGCGACCATCGACCGTATCCTGCCGCATGTCGAAGCGGCACTGACCTGGATCGACGAACATGGGGATCGCGATGGAGACGGCTTCGTCGAATACGGGCGGCTGACGGAAGAAGGACTGATCAATCAGGCGTGGAAGGATAGCAACGACTCGGTCTTCCATGCCGATGGCACATTGGCCCGAGGCCCGATCGCGATCGCCGAAGTCCAGGCCTATGTCTACGGCGCTTGGCAAAGTGCTGCCGAAATCTTCCGGTGGAGGGGCAAGCCGGAACGCGCGGCGAGCTTTCTCGCGCGCGCGGAGGGACTGCGCCGCGCCTTCGACATGAGCTTCTTCGATGAGGAACTCGGCACCTATGTGTTGGCTCTCGACGGGGATAAACGGCCTTGCCGGGTCCGATCCTCCAATGCCGGCCACGCTCTGTTCACCGGTATTGCTTATCCCGAACGGGTCGCACAGGTGACCCGCACCCTTATGAATGCGTCGTCCTTCTGTGGCTGGGGCATCCGGACGATTCCCTCGACCGAAGCACGTTACAATCCTATGAGCTACCACAATGGCTCGATCTGGCCACATGACAATGCCATGATCGCCAGTGGTCTTGCCCGCTATGGCTATCGCGCCGAAGCCGCGCGAATCTTCGAGGGGCTGTTTGCCGCTGCGACCTATATCGACCTGCGGCGGCTTCCCGAACTGCTCTGCGGCCTGCCGCGTCAGCGCGCACGCGGACCGACCTCTTATCCGGTTGCCTGCTCGCCGCAAGCATGGGCAGCAGCAGCCCCTTTGTCGCTGCTGCAATCCTGCCTCGGTCTCGACTTCGATCCGAATAGTTTGCAGATCAGCTTCAGCGTGCCGCGGCTTCCTTCTTTCCTCGATGAGGTGATCTTACAGCGCCTGCTGATCGGCAATTGCTCGGCTGACGTGGCCATCCGCCGGTCGAGACACCAGGTCGTGGTCGATGTCATCAATCGACAGGGCAATGTCAGCGTGCTCACCACGGCCTGATGAAGGACCGAGCAGGAAAGACGGGTCGACCGCCTTTTCTAATCCGGTTCCTCTTCGTCCGACCTCAGCAGGTCAACAAGCGCAGCAACCCTGCCGGTCGGTAGATGCCGCCCTTCACCCACCAGGGCCTCGTCATTGTTGGCCCATGCAAACGCCTCGACAAGCTCGGTTTGGGTTGCACCTGTCGCGATGATCTCGGCCACAAGCGTTTTGTCTGCAGGTCCAAGGACGGCGACGACGTCGTGTGAAGTCATTGTCATAACCATTGCTCCTCGCTCAAGCTCCAAAACATATGGTGGCGTCTTCGAAAAGATCAATTTTTTTCGTTAAGAAATTCGATCCCCTTGAAACTGTAAGACACTGAATTATATCAGTATTGTCGATCGCCCAATAGGGATCGGCAGAAAGTCCAGGAGACGCCGGTCGCTCTTGGCGTCTCCTTGTGTCCATGTTGCTTGCAAGGAGGATATGGCTATGAGGACAAACCTCGATTTCTCTCCCCTGTTCCGGTCGAGCATCGGCTTCGAGCGAATGTTGAACGCGCTTGAGGCTGCAGGCCGCGCCGAGACAATCGACAACTGGCCGCCTTACGATATCGTCAAGGCTGGTGAGAACGACTACCGCATTGCCATGGCAGTGGCGGGCTTTTCGCAGGACGAGCTGGCAATCACGCAAGAGCAGAACATGCTCATGGTATCGGGGCAGAGGGCAGAGAGCGAAGATGTTCAATACCTGCATCGCGGAATTGCCGGACGCTCGTTCCAGCGCCGGTTCGAACTGGCCGATCATGTGAAGGTTGTCGACGCCGGTCTTGCCAACGGTCTGCTGACCATCGATCTCAAGCACGAAATTCCTGAAGAGATGAAGCCGCGCCAAATCGAGATCGGAACTGGTCACGTAATGCCGAAGGCCGAGACGAAGCAGATCGAGGGCGAGACACAGGCGGCCTGAGCGTGGCGCCAGACGCCGTCTGGCGCCCATGAACCATCAGAAAGGAGTAGAGCCATGAGTGTTCGTGATTTGATTCCCTGGGGCCGCAACAACGGCAATCAGATGCCGAGTCTCCTTCGCGACGACGACCGCGATCCTTTCCTGTCGCTCCACCGCGAGGTCAACCGGCTGTTCGACGACGTTTTCCGCGGTTTCGGTTCCAGCTTGCCGTCACTTCGCGGCGCCAGCGGCTTTGGTGCCGGCTGGCCGAGCGTGGAGATCTCAGACACCGACAAGGACATCAAGGTGACGGCCGAAATACCCGGCCTTGAGGAAAAGGACATCGAGGTCTTACTCAATGACGGCGTACTGACCCTGAAGGGTGAGAAGCGTTCGGAAACGGAAGACAAGGAGAAGCAGTTCTCGGAGCGCTACTATGGCCGCTTCGAGCGACGCATCCCGCTCGGCACCGAGGTCAAGGAGGACCAGGTCGACGCCACCTTCAAGAACGGCATCCTCACCGTCACTTTGCCCAAGACCGAAAAGGCGCAGTCACAGGTCAAGCGCATCGCCATCAGAAGCTGACGAGCGCGGCGGCCGACACCTGGCCGGCCGCCGCTCATCCTTCACCAGTTTGGGAAGGATAAACGATGAAGATTATCGGACGTACACACCGCGAAAACACAGCACCGATCTCCCGCTTCCGCGCCTCGAACGACGATCGGCGCAGCCGTCTTCCTTTCACAGTTCCGCAGTTCCAAGAGAACAGCGTCGCCCGCATCTCATTTCTGGCTTCCCACTACACCGTGACCGAGTTTTGCGGCGACGGCGATTCAAGCGCCGTCGCCGCAACCGTCTTCTGCCCGCAGGAGGCGGCCATTGATGATGCAACCAACTAAGAAGGAGAAATGATCGATGCTGAAGTCTCTGTCTTCCAACAACCGGACGGCTTTCGATATCGTCAATATCGTTGCCGGTCTTGGCCTCTTCATCTCGCCCTGGCTGTTCGGTTTCTCCGCTGAGACCTATGCCGCCTGGAATGCATGGATCGTTGGCGCGGCCATCACCCTGATCGCCGTTGCCGCTCTCTATGCTTTCTATGAGGCCGAGGAATGGTGCAACCTGGTCCTCGGGCTATGGGCTGTGATCGCTCCTTGGCTCCTCGGCTTTTCAGCCGTGGCAGCGGCCATGTGGGCGCATGTGATTGTCGGCCTGGTCGTCGCTGCCCTCGCAGCGGGCAGCATCTGGTTCAGTCATAACCATCCGTTGTCGACCGCATGACTGAATGCGAACGGGCTCGGGCGTCCGGGCCCGTTCGCCTTACCACTCCGCCCGCCGTCCCTGGAGGAGAGGCTTGGCGGCCGATCAGACTGGTTGACGACCGCGACGCGGTGATCGCCATCGATGGGTGCGCGGCTCTCCGTGCAAGGGCGGCGGATCGACGATCATTGGTTCAGCGCTATTCGGGCTCGAACACCATGGCATGGCCATTGATGCAGTAACGCAGACCGGTTGGCGGCGGGCCGTCGGGGAAGACATGGCCGAGATGGGCGTCGCAGGTGCCGCAGCGGATTTCGGTGCGCACCATGCCGTAGCTGGTGTCGCGATGCTCGGTCACCGCATCGGGAGAGACCGCTTCGAAATAGCTCGGCCAGCCGCAGCCGGCGTCGAATTTCGTGTCGGAGCGGAAAAGCGGGGCGTTGCAGCCGACGCAGCGGTAAAGCCCCGTCTCGAAGGAATCCCAGTAAGGGCCCGTGAAGGCGCGTTCGGTGCCGTGCTGGCGGGTGATGCGGTATTGCTCGGGCGTGAGCTGCTCTTTCCATTCGGCGTCTGATTTATGGATCTTGGCGGTGGTTGCAGTTTCGGACATGACGTGCTCCTTTCGCCGAAGGGCGGTTCCGTTTCGCCAGAAATGTGGTGCGCCGTCTTTGTTTCATCAAGCCTCCGGCGCCGGGCCGCGGGAATCGCGGCATGCAGCTATCAGGAAAGACGTCCGCTTTTACATCTATTAAGGGTTTTCTGTTAGGGTTAATGTTACGTGCATTGAGGAGCCATTGGTGTTTGAAGCCGCAATCGTCCTGCTCTACGGCCTCGTGGCCGTGACCGCCATGGCGGTCACGCTGCTGGAGGGCTGGGCCAATCACGCCGGTTTGACGTTTCATCGTCTCGCCGGACTTGTCGCCTGCCTGCTCTGGCCGCTGACGCTTCTGCTCTTCGTCCTGCACGGCTCGGTCGTCCGGCTGCTGACGCGTCTCTCCCGCTCGCTGGCCTGATCACGGCAACTCTCTGAGCCCGGCAATTGGCGTCTTAACCTGTTTCACGCCGAACTTATGCACAGGAAGCTGTGAGTAAAGCTTGGCCTAAAGTCCTATAATTCTTCATCAGCCATTTTTTCTCAAGAAAAACCACAAATAATAATTGGCCTTTCGGCCAAACGATGGTATTTGAAAATGCAAGTAGAATTCTGATTGTGAATTACAATCCTACTGCTTCCAAGTCCCTCAGTTTTGATTTTTCAATGTCTAACTGGGGCCATCGCCTGGAGCAAGACGGTAGTGGTTTTCGGTCAGGCAGTATAAGAACAGGTCTCGGACTTCGGAATCTAGGGGTGGATTTCACGTTTTTCGAAACAGAAGATTGCTTCCTGTGCTTTTGCTGTTCGCTTCTACGAGGCGGGTCTTTGGCGTGACAGTCAAAGATCGTTTGAGCATGCTAACAGGAGAAAAAATATGACGGATATGGCGACCGGCAATGGGCCGGAGCTGCTTGTGGAACTGACGGCCGACATCGTCGCGGCTTATGTCAGCAACCATGTTGTCCCGGTCAGCGACCTGGCAAATCTGATTTCCGACGTGCATTCGGCACTTAGCAACACATCCGTACCGCAGCCCGCTGCGGCTGTCGTCGAAAAGCAGAAGCCAGCAGTCTCTGTCCGCAAGTCCGTACAGGACGAGCAGATTACGTGCCTGGAATGCGGCGGCAACTTCAAGTCCCTCAAGCGTCACCTCATGACGCATCACAGTCTCTCGCCGGAAGAATACCGTGAGAAATGGGACCTGCCGACCGACTACCCGATGGTAGCGCCCGCTTATGCCGAAGCGCGTTCGCGCCTGGCGAAGGAGATGGGCTTGGGTCAGCGCCGCAAGCGCGGCCGCGGCTGAGCTTTTCCGCTGTCAATGACAAAAGCCGGGTCTTGTGCCCGGCTTTTCTGTCTGTACCGCAAACCTGAAACCGAAAACCGGAAGCCGTTTCCGGGCGCTATCCTGGTCCGGCCCGTTAAATGAAAGCAAGATTCAGACTTTAGTCCGAACGACCCCAGAGTTCATCCTGTTCCGGATGAGGATAATAATCTCCCCGACTATTCCGCCGCTATCGCAAGTCATGCACGGGGCAGACGGGATATTATCAGGGAACCTATCTTACGCTTTGGAGCGCGACGTAGAATGTATTCCTATACTATAAGAAAGTGTTAATATAGTCGGTTGGCCGTTTCCGCAAATGCGCAATCCGCCGCGCTCGCCGACCGAATCAATGACGTTCACGCCGCGGCGCGGACTATCGCCTCTTCCCGGATTCGCTTCACCATCGAGCGCAGCCCGTTCGAGCGCTGCGACGACAGGTTCTCCACCAGGCCGATCTTCGAGAAGATCTCGAAGGCATCAAGCGCAGCGATTTCGGAAGCCCGCTTACCGGAATAGGTGGCAAGCACGATGGCGACGAGGCCGCGCACGATATGCGCGTCGGAATCGCCCTCGAAACTCATGATTGGGTTTTCCGGATCGCCCGACGTATGCGTCACCAGCCACACCTGGCTGGCGCAGCCCATCACCTTGTTCTCCGAGGTGCGTTTTTCCTCGGCGAGCTCGGGCAGCGCCTTGCCGAGTTCGATGACATAGCGGTAACGGTCTTCCCAATCGTCCAGGAAGGCGAAGTCATCGATGATCTGGTCGAGGGATGCCATAAAAAGCCTTTCACCTTTTTGCATGCTGGCAAAACGACACGGCAATTTTGCGTCCGGACATGCTCTAGGACTGCATATAGGTGATAGACCGACAGATTTGAACCGCTAAAGCGCGCAGTCTTTCTGATGCGGCGCTTCAGCTTTTGTTTTTACGCATGTCGTTATCGAAATCCACCGCACATTCTTGTGCGACATGCTCTCAAAAGAAACGCCGTGAGGGATGGGCATCCTCACGGCGCAGCAATCTGCTGAATTAAACAGGGCAGGCACGTCAGGCATGGGGCATTTCCGCGTCATGCGGACCACCGATGCAAGCTCTAAAGCATGTCGCGCAAAAGTGTGCAGCGGTTTTGCGTGAACGACATGCGGAAAACCAAGGGCCTAAAGCGCGGCAGGCGAATCTCAAAGATCGCACCGCGCTTTAGAATTCCAGTGTGACGCAGTCCCGCGTCCGAACGTTGCTTATGTGCGGCGGGCCGGTTGCCCGCGCAATTTCGTCAGATCGCCGGCTTCGGCGTCGGCAGCGGGATCGCGCCGGTTACCACCGTCTCGGCTTCATCGTCGACCGGCGGTCGGTAAGGCATCGGCTGGTTGAGCGCAGCCTTTGCCTCGCGCACCTTCTCCTGGACGGAAGGGGAGGCAAGCGAGGGCATGGCGGGCGCTGTCCGGTTTGCCGGCTCGGCAAGCCTTGCGGGCGTCGTCGGTTCGTCGGTGAATTGGCTGTCGAGAAGTTCGTAAGCGACACGGGCGCCCTCACGGGCCCGGTAGCCGAGCGCCGTCAGGGTCTCGGCGCCTTTGGCGCAGACATCCGGCTTTTCCGAGCACATGCCGGTGAGATAGTCATAGGCGCCGCTCGCCGCCGTAAACGCGTCTGAGAGCTGCAATTGTGGGCCGCCGGCAAGCTTGTCGGATCCCTCCGTGCTGAAGACGGAAAGAAGCACGAGCACTAGGCCAAACCAGAAGGATCCTTTGATCAGAAACCACATTGTCGTTGCCCATCCTGTTTTCCCGTCCGGTTCTTATCGCCGAATCAGGCCGGTTGTCCGGTGTGCTCTCACCCTATCGGCAAGTTGCGAATGCCGCTTTTCAAAACTCGTGCGCATTTGCGGCAAATTTAACTCAAATTTTAGCGAAGCGCATTTGAGCGGCATTTAAGTCAAATGCGAGCGATTGTTGTTAAGCATCAGGGCAGCACCTGCCTGCAATTGCAGGGCTTTTGCCGGCTCGCCTTGCCACAGGAGTTAACGCAGTGCTGAAATATGAAGGAAATCCGCCGCTTACCGGCCATTAACCACAAGAAGCGAAGGAGCTCTCGGATGCTTCAAAACGGGAATTTCTGCTCTTTCTGGCTGTGAACAGCGCCTTTGCCTTATCCTTTCCTTAAGTCGCGGGGGCCTATTGTCCGGATCGACAGACAGCCTCTTTGGGCGGGTATTGCGTGCGAGTATTGAGTGACATTGGCGGCTGGGCGACGGCCCTCGTAGACCGAGCGGCGACAAGCTGGCTTTCCCGGACGGGTGGCGGCGAAGCCGTGCGCCAGCGCGAGCTTGCGATTCTGCGGCGCCTCGTGCTGCTCTCCTCGGCCGCTCTCGTCGCCGCGCCTGTCGGGCTTTCGGCGGTCACCAGCCCCGCCGTCGCACTGCCGGCCGGCGTCGCCATGGTCTGCGCCGCCTTTCTCTTTTCCGCCGTCGGCAGCATTGCACTTGCCCGCCAGGGCTCGTCGGCCGGCATTGCCACACAGTCGGCCGAGGACTTCTTCCTCGACGTCACCCCCGGCCTCGTCTTTTTCCTGGATCCGCACGGCAGCGTCGCCACCATAGGCGGCCGCGACCGGCGCGATTTCCTTGCCTGGATGCGCGATCCGAAGGGCAGGGGCTTCCTGGAGCAGGTGCATGTCTCCGACCGCATCCTGTTCCTGCAGGCGCTCGATGAGCTCAGGCGCGGCGAAGATGCCGCAAGCGTCGATCTGCGCCTCGACCGGCCTTCGGTCTCGCGCGATCAGCGCCAGTTCGCCTATCTGAGAATGGACATGACGGCTCGCCGTGATGCCGATGGCGAGCTTGCCGCCGTCATCGCCCAATTGCGCGATGTCTCCGTCGAGCAGCAGCTGCGGGCCGAAGCCCAGAACCGTGCGGCCGAGGCCGAATCGGCAAACGACGCCAAGTCGCGCTTCCTCGCCGCGGTCAGCCACGAGCTGCGCACGCCGCTGAACGCCATTCTCGGCTTCTCCGATATTCTGATCGGCGAATATTTCGGCAAGTTCGAAAATGACCGCCAGCGCGAATATGTCGGTCTCGTCCGCGAGTCCGGCGCGCATCTGCTCTCGGTCGTCAATACCATGCTCGACATGAGCAAGATTGAAGCCGGCCGCTACGAACTGATTCTGGATGCCTTCGATATTTCAAGCTCCGTCAGATCCTGCGAATCGATGCTGGCATTGCAGGCCAAGACCAAGGGCGTCACGCTGACGAGCCGGATTCAGCGTGGGCTTGGCGAGATCGTCGCCGATCAGCGCGCCATCCAGCAGATCCTCATCAATCTCGTCGGCAACGCCGTGAAATTCACCGAAGCCGGCGGCGTCGTCTCGGTCGATGCGGCGGCGCGTGACGGCATCCTGAAGCTGACGGTCAGCGATACCGGCATCGGCATTGCCGCCGATAAGCTGGCGATGCTCGGCCAGCCTTTTGTCCAGATCCAGAACGATTACACCCGCCGCTTCGAGGGCAGCGGTCTCGGCCTCTCGCTGGTCAAGGGGCTGGTGGCGCTGCATGGCGGGAATTTTGCCATTGCCAGCCAGCCGGGCGAAGGTACGATCATCACCGTCGAGATTGCGGTGGATGGCTCGGGCGCCCGGCGCGCCGAACACGCCGGTCATGGCGCGACCGTCGAATTTCCGCCGCGGCTGAAGGACGCGGTCGGTACCGGAGCAGAACTGGAAGAGAGGCTTTTCGATGGCCGCGCGCAAGCGAAAATCGCCTAAGGGAAAGAAGCGACGGCAGCAGCCGGGCCTTGTCGTGTCCGGTGCGGCCGCTCTCGGCGGCCTCGGCCTGCAGGGCGCATCCGCGCTGGGTGGTCTCGGGCTGCAGGGGGCGTCCGCGCTCGGCGGCGTCATTGGCCGCAATCCGTCGGTCGCCGGCGGCATGATCGCCTTCTTCGTCATCTTCTCCTTCGTTGCGGCCAATGCCCTCTGGTATCAGCCTGGCCTGCATCCGCACCCGATTTTCCGCACCCGCGACCCGCAGTCCCCAAACGTGCTCGGCGCGCGCCGTCCGGCCGACGAACAACCGGCTGACGTCACCACCTTCCGGATCGAACGGCCGGAGGATGCCGCCACCACCAGCGGGACGCCGGTGCCGGCCGCACCCGCTCAGCAGCCGAGCGAGCTGGTCATGGACATCCAGCAGCAGCTGGTGCGCCGCGGCCTCTATAACGGTATCGCTGACGGCATCATCGGCCCCCGCACCAGTGCCGCCATCCTGTTCTTCCAGGAGACCGTCGGCATGGCCCAGACCGGGGAAGCGACGCCGGAGGTGCTGGCCGCGCTGAAGACCGACGCTGCCGGCCCCTCGACCGTGCCCGTGGAAAAACCGCGTGAGGATGTCACCTCGAAGGCGGCGGCGGAGGACCCGGTCGCTGCTGCGATCCGCAGCGCCGAAAAGACCGTCAAGACGGCTCCGTCAGCCGCAAAGCAGCTTCCATCGAGCGAGCTTGCCACCGTCGACCTGGTGCTGAAGATCCAGAAGGGCCTTTCCAATATGGCCTATGCCAACGTTGGCGTCGACGGTGTGGCCGGCGAGCAGACTCGCGCCGCCATCCGCCACTTCCAGAAGCACTACAACCTCCCCGAAAACGGCGAGCCGAACGAGGCGGTGCTGAAGAAGTTGAAGGAAATCGGTGCGATCTAAGGCGTTCGCGCCACAGTACAACCTAAGTCTAAGACCCCAGCTTCGTTTGCAACTTGTTAACCATGTTGTCCGAAGCTTTGCCAATTGCGGCGGGGGAATGTCGGTCATGCATGCGCTGAAGGCGATAGACGATCTGACCGGAGAACCGACGGTCGAAGCGGAAAGCCCTGATCGCGAGGGATTGCGCCACATCCTGCAGCGCCTTGCCGAAGAAGCCTCCACCCTTGGCATCGATCTCGTCGATATTGCCGGCGCCATCCAGGACATGGCGGCGATGTCGGCGCGCCATGCCTCCGCCTTCGATCATGTCACCAGCACCGCACTTTCGATTGCCGAGACCAATCGCTCGGTAGCCCTGTCGCTGCGCGAGACCGACCGCACGGCGGCCGAAGCCCGCCAGATGCTGAAGGAGTCGGCCGACCGCATGTCCGGTTCCGTTGCCGAGATCGGCCATATGGTTCAGTCCTCCAACGTCATCGGTGCTGAAATCGCCAGCTTCTCGAAATCGCTTGCCGATGTCGACAAGATTGCCGAGGAGATCAGCACCATAGCCCGCCAGACCAACCTCCTGGCGCTGAACGCCGCGATCGAGGCGGCGCGCGCCGGCGATGCGGGCAAGGGTTTTGCCGTCGTCGCCGCCGAAGTGCGCGCTCTTTCGCTGCAGACTTCGAAGGCGACGGGCTCCATTCAGGACACGCTGGATGGGCTTCGGGTGAAGATCGACCGGCTGTCGGCGGTCGGCGGCGATGCCCGCGACAGTGCCGCCGGCGTGCGCGACAAGTCGGAGGCGATGCGCGGCGCCTTCGAAAGCATGGAACATGTCATCACCCGCATTCTCGACAGTTCGACCGTCATGGCCAACACCACCGAGGCGGTCGACCAACAATGCGCCGGTTTCGTCCAGAAGCTCGGCGAAATGTCCGGCGAGATCGCCGGTTCGAATGTCAGGCTGCAGCAGGCGGCAAAGCGCGTCGACAGCGTCGTCGGCCTCTCGGAAACGCTGATTCAGCTGACGGCGAGCGCCGGCGTCAAGACCGCCGACAGCCGTTGGATCGAGGAAGCACAATCCGTGGCAAGGCAGATATCAGGCGTTTTCGAACGCGCCGTCGCCGACGGTCAGATCGGTTTCGACGCCCTCTTCGACCGGCGCTACCGGCCGATGGCTGGCACCGATCCGGTTCAGATGATGGCTGCCTTCACCGAACTCACCGACCGTCTGCTGCCGCCGATCCAGGAGCCCGTCGTCGCCCTGGACGAGCGCGTCGCCTTCTGCGCGGCGGTCGACGAAAACGGTTATCTGCCGACTCATAACCGGAAGTTCTCGCAGCCGCAGCGGCCGGGCGACATCGTCTGGAACACCGCCAACTGCCGCAACCGCCGCATCTTCGCCGATCGCGTCGGCCTTGCCGCCGGCCGCAGCACCGCACCTTTCCTCGTCCAGACCTACCGGCGCGACATGGGCGGCGGCAATTTCGTGATGATGAAGGATATCTCCGCGCCGATCACCGTCAGGGGCCGCCATTGGGGCGGCTTGCGGTTGGCGGTCAAGGTCTGACGCATCCGCCAAAGCTCGGTTGCGGATTGCCGGCCCCGGCGCGCCGGTCTTAGAGGTTTTCCGGGTTAGATTGAAGCATTCTGCCGGAGCAGGTTTTCGTCAGGGCAAAGGCGATTGGCGACGGGCATACCCCAGGTACGTCCGAGCCGATCGCCTTTGATCCTGGCGGAAACATGCCCGGCCCACCGGCCGCACCGCTTCGCCGTGGCGAAGCGACAAGTGCGTCCGGCGATTCCAAAGTCTTGCAGTTTTGCCACGCAAATCTGCGGGATGTTGGCTGAAACGGGCCGGCTGATCGACCGGCCGGCTTGGCCGCAGAGTTGGGCTACGACGCACGCCGGCCGGTCGACCATCCTCTCCGTTTGAGCCAACAGAATGCTTCAATCTAACTCGGAAAGGCTCTATACCGCCCCGATGAGATTACGCGCCGATATCTTCGTTTCCTCGCTTCTGCGCCGCGTCTTCGCAAGCGGCGATTTCGCCGCTGTGGAGAAGAAGGGCGCGGAGGAGGCGGGCGCGATCTTCATCCGCCAACACTTTCGCGATGGTCTGGAAACGCTCTATGCGCCGGCGCCGCAGACCGCCTTCGGCGAAGACGAGATCCGCGACCGGCTGTTCGAAGTCCGCCTCGCGCGCAGCGAGCCGCAAGCGGTGCGGGCGATGCTGGATCGCGAACGCCGCTTCGACCCCGATCTCTGGATCGTCGAGCTGGAGGCGGAGGAATTGGGGGACATAATCCCGCTGGCGGGGGATCGCTGAGAGTCAGGTCTTCTTCAACTCAACGCGACCGCCGCCCCAGCGCGCGTATGTCGCGCTGCACCGGCGCCTGGCGGGCGAAGCGGTGGGTTTCGGTTTCCCGAGATGTGCGCGAATCGGTGGTCTCGGCCTTGTAGGTGTAGCGATCGGCGCGCCGCCAGGCCTCCACCCTTTCGTGGCATTCTTCCGGATCGAGCGCATCGAGCACCATCCAGCCGCGCGTCACATTATGCTGTTGTTCGGCAAGATGCGGATAGAATCGTTCCAGCACGAAGACAGCGTCGAGAAAGCCCATGCCGAGGCTCGTCAGCGTCGTGGCGAGCTGCTGGCCGGAGAGGTCGAGCATGATGCGTTCGGCAAGCCAGCGGCTGGCGGAAAGCGCATCGGCGAGTGCGGTGGCGAAATGCGTCGCCTCGTGCGAGCGGGCGAAGCGCACCAGCAGCGCCTCCTGAATGTCGGTGAGGGTGCGCAGGCCGAGCCTGTCTTGATCGTTGCGGCCGAGATGGCCGGCAAGATCGAGGATGCGACCGCGCAAGGCCTCTTCATTGGCGACCCGCTGTTCCTCCAGCGCTTCGGCCTCGTTGCTCTCCACCTGGACTGGCGAAAGCGGGACGGCCAGCGCTTCCGTGATCGGCGCCGAAGCGGTGGCGGAGCGCGGCTGGGTCTGGCGCAGCGCCACCAGCGCGTCGATGACCTTCGGTGAGAGCGAATCGCGGCTGACGATCGCCTTGACATGCGCCGCACCCTGCATGCGGGCGATGGTGATCAGCGTGTCGTCGGCAACGGCCTTCGAGGCGATAAGGAAAGGCGCGGCGATTTCGATCGGCTGATTGCCGATGAACAGCGCCACGGCTGCCGGCATGGTCTCGCATTGGGAAAGGGCGGCGACTGCCTGGCGCTTGGCTTCGTCGGAGGAAGCTTGGAACAGCGGTGTGAAAAGCTCGGCGAATTGGCGCAGTTCGGATCGTGTCGGATGAGACAGGCTCTCGAAACTGCTCACAGTCGCCATCAACACCACGTCCTTTTTCCTGACGGCCAACGGGCCCTCTAGGTCTCGAAACCGGTCACGCACAAGCACACCCTGAAAACGCAGAACCAAGGGAAACCATGGGGCCGATAGCGCTGGCGGGGACGCCTCTCGGACCACACGGATATGAACAAATCCTACACTTGTACGGTTAATGGATGCTGAAGATTTTATTAAAATGATACAGAAATATACCCGAGGAACCTGCGAATAATGGTTAGCCGGCAATGGAAAGGCTATGGGCTCCGAAAGGGCGCTGCGGCGGCAAGCAAACCGGTCCTCCTCCTGATCGGGTCCGGCGATGCGCCATCGCTTGCAGCAGTTATCACCATGCCGCAACGAGAAAGCCGCTTCGCGGACGGCGGGAATTGCAATCGGCGCGCCTCTAAAACGAGTGGGCACCCAGGATAAACCGAAGCCCGCGCTGATCTGCCACAACAAATATTTCTGTGCCGCATATTTGCAACAGCGGCTCTGGATAGATCGCTGTATCGTCGTCAACTATATGAATTTCTTGTAATTTTATATTGCTCGCTGCCTTCCGGTCTTTCAGCGGGGCATGAAACCAAATCGACTCCTCAAGCGTTGAAGAGGAAGTTACGGAAACTGTGTTTGGCATCCGCTGAATATTAGTAAACTGTTAACTGTCATGTGTCTCAATTCGGACAGGAACGACGCGATTTGAGTATTTGGATCGTCGAAACTCCGCATCACGGTATTTCAATCAGGTGCCGTGGGAAAGGCGCGAATGCCCTCGGTCCGGCCATGCCGGCACCGCAGGACGCGCCGGCTCGCAGAGTGGCGGGCAGGGTGAAATCCATCGCAAGTTCATCCGTCTCGGGCAGTGCATGGAGACGAGAATGGCAATAGTAGTCGCATTGGCGGATCGGCGGCCGCGGGCGCCGCGTCGCCTGGACAAGGAACCGCGCGAAGCCAAGATTCTCTGGTTCACGGGGGTCCGCTATGAGCGGCTCGCCGAGAGCCCTAGACATGGTCCGGCGCCCGCGCCGCGCGCCAGAAAGAAGTAAGCGCCTCTTCAACCCCGGAGCGTGATGCCGAATTGAGAACAGACATTCCGCTTAATTGCCGGGGGTGAATTGCTCACAGCCCGCTTCCGTCAGGAAGTTGCGTGCTGCTTCATCGAAGCTTGCCTGCGGTGCCAGCGTCCGTAGCACGGCATAACCATCCGGCCTCGCCATTTCCACCAGGATCGCTTGGTCCAGTTCCTGCGGCAGGTTCTTGCGCAGGTCCGTCAACTGGATCGGGCCGCCCGCCAGAACGTCGAGCGCGCCGCCCACCGAGGTCCGGTCGTTCATGCTGAACACCTCGTTGGAGGCGCTGTCGTAGATCGCGATCGACCAGAAGGGGACGTTGCCCTTGGCGGTGAAATGCACCGGCGCATCCTCGACGTCGAAGGAGCAGACGGCGGTCCGCAGGAAGGGGTCGCCATTGGCGAGACCAGCCTCGTCGTACTGCTCGCCGAGCAGATAGAAATTGTTGAGATCGCCTTCCGCCGCCACGCGGGTCGCCGCATCCCTGCCGGTGAAATGCGGCAGGGACAGGATGATGACGAGATGCAGGAGCGCTGCGCCGAAAAGACCGGTCAGGACGGCGAAGAAGATCCTAAGCATTGCCGCATCCGGTCTTGGTGAGCTTCGGCATGGCGAGATCGATCACGCCGGAGCTGCCGGCGGTTGGCGTGTCGAACAGCGTCAGCACCAGCCGGAAAGTACCGGCCTGCGGCAAGGCCAGCCAGTTGCCCGGCTGAGCGGCGGCGGAGATCTCGATCGAAAAGCTGCTGTCGGGCTGGCGCAGCACCGTCCAGGAATTGAGCGCCGCCGGAAGCCCGGTCTTCACCGCCGCCGGATTGCCGCCATTGTCGGCGGTAAAGAGCGTCCAGAGCCGGGCGGGCGGCGTCTGCCCGCTGAGGCTGTAGCGGCAGCCGGCGTTCAGCCGTGCACCGTCGTCGTCGACGCTCGCCGTGAAGGTCAGCCCCTCGGCGCTGCCGTAGAGCAACTTGCCGGCGCGTGCCCGGTGCGATTTGGCGTAAGGATCGGCATCGACCGTCTGCAACGCCGGAAAGGCCTCCCAGGCGCCAAGCTTGATCGCCCCGAAACCCTGTGTCGCATCCAGCGCATAAAGCGAAATCATGATGCCGCCGCCGAAGGCGACGATCAGCGTGATCAGGATGAAAAGG
The DNA here is from genome assembly GCF_019685435.1 of Rhizobium sp. NLR10b. Lineage (NCBI taxonomy): Bacteria > Pseudomonadati > Pseudomonadota > Alphaproteobacteria > Hyphomicrobiales > Rhizobiaceae > Rhizobium > Rhizobium sp. NLR10b. The sequence continues at coordinate 260,515 of NZ_JABDWV010000009.1, forward strand.
GGGAATCGAAACACGTCATGACCTTGGAAACCGGGATGACAGGGTTAGCACTGATTCTGGCAGGGTGGAATGCCGCGCCATGACATGGACGTCGATCTGTCCAGATCGCGGGGCACGCGCGTTGGACGCGGATGAGGGGCGGGTCTCGCCGATCTCCGACACGAACGAGCGCAGCGACCACGCAGCGTCTACTCCGAGCTTGCCACCTTCGCCGGCGTCAATGGCGCGGCGGCCTTCAGCTTCCCTCCGAGCTTCTTAAGGATATCAGTCGATTGGACCGAGAGCATGCGCGGCCGGATGAGCTGCGGCAGTCCGTCCTGCGGCTTGGCGGCGAACGTCTTGGCAAGATCCTTTTCCGAGAGCAGGGGGTTTTCGACGCCGGGGATGGGGCGCAACGTCACACCCTGATGGGCGTAGTCCATGGCGCGCTTGAAGGTCATTGCCGGCAGTGAGCCGCCCGTCATGTTGTTGGTCGAGGTATAGTCGTCATTGCCGAACCAGACGGCGCAGGTGTAATTGCCGGTGAAGCCGACAAACCAGGCATCGCGATAGGCCTGGGTCGTGCCGGTCTTGCCAGCTGTCAGGATGCCGTTGTCGAGGGCCGCCTTGCGCGCCGTGCCGACATAGGGAACGCGCGATAGCATCTGGTTCATATAGACATCGGCCTGTTCGGACAGCACGCGTTTCGGCGCCGGCTCGTCGTGGTCGAAATCGTAGAGCACATCGCCTTCGTAATCGAGGATCTGGGTAATGCCGTGGCGGCGCGACTGATAGCCGCCGGCCGGGAAGGTGGCATAGGCCGTCGCCTGGTCGAGCACCGTCACCTCCGATGTCCCGATCGGGATGGTGACGTCGTCGCGGATCGGCGTTTCGACGCCGAGATTCTTCGCCATTGCCCGGATCGGCTGGATGCCGAGCTTTTCCTTGGCAAGCCGCACCGGCACGGTATTGATCGACTGGGCGATCGCCGTCTCGAGTGTGATGCGGCCGACATAGCGGTTCGCATAATTGTGCGGGCTCCAGTTGCCCCACGAAATCGGGGCGTCGACGATCGTCGTCTGCGGTGTCATCCCGCTCTCCATCGCCAGCGCGTAGGTATAGACCTTGAAGGAGGAGCCCGGCTGGCGCAGCGCCTTGGTGGCGCGGTTGAACTGGCTCTCGCCGTAATCCCGCCCGCCGACCATGGCCCTGACGGCGCCGCCGTTCTCGATCATCACCATGGCGCCCTGCTTGGCGTGATAGGCCTCGCCAAATTCACGCAGCGATGTCTCGACCGAATCTTCGGCCGCCTTCTGGATGCCCATGTCGATCGTCGTGCGCACGATCAGCGAATGCTGGTGGAAGCGCGGCGAAAGACGTTGCACTTCGTCGAAGGCCCAGTCGAGGAAGAAATCCGGCGATTCCACCTCGTTGCGGTCGACGACGGTCGCCGGATTGCGCCGGGCGGCGATCACCTGGCCCTCCGTCATCAGCCCACTCTGCACGAGATTGGTCAGCACCTCGTTGGCGCGGGCACGCGCGGCTGGCAGGTTGACATGCGGCGCATATTTGGCCGGCGCCTTGAACAGGCCGGCAAGCATTGCCGACTCGGCAAGGTTCACATCGGTAATGTTCTTGCCGAAATAGAATTGCGCCGCTGCCGCGGCACCAAAGGTGCCGCCGCCCATATAGGCGCGGTCGAGATAGGTGGAGAGGATTTCCTTCTTGGAGAGATTGGCTTCGAGCCATAGGGCCAGGAAGGCTTCGGTGATCTTGCGGTCGATCGAGCGCTCGTTGGAGAGAAACAGGTTCTTGGCGAGCTGTTGCGTCAGCGTCGAGCCGCCTTGCACCACTTCGCCGGCCTGGGCGTTGGTGACCATGGCGCGGAAGAGGCCGATCGCGTCGATGCCGAAATGGTCGAAGAAACGCCGGTCTTCGGTCGCGAGGACGGATTTGATCAGGGAATCCGGCAGCTCGTCGATCGGGACGGAATTCTGGTGGATGACGCCGCGATGGCCGATGACGTTGCCGTAGCGGTCGGTGAAGGTGACGGCGAAATCGCCGCGATTGCGCCAGTCCTCCTTGGTCGCCTCGAAGGCTGGCTGGGCAAGCACCAGCATCAGCACCGCGCCGGCCGCCCCGAGGGTCAGCCCTTCGCCGGCAAGTTCGAAGATCATGCGTTTCCAGCCGCGAACGCGAAAGCGGCGGAAGAAGATGGTGGTGTCTTCCCAGATCTCGGCGGCGCGGAAGCCGGCGTTCCAGACGGTCGAATCGATCCATGAATCGATGCGCAACAGAATGTGGCGGCTCTTCGGCGGCCGCCTGCCCGCCGCGTCACCGGTTCGTTTGTCTGATTCCCTTTCAGGCCCTTTTTCAGGGTTGTCCGGATCCTGCACGTCCTGTATTCCCGCCTGATCGCGCTTGCCTCATGTCCGGCCGCCGGAAAGCGACGAAAGCGCGAGGCCCTCAAGGCCCGAAAAGCTCTCCGATACCAGGAGCATGCTGAAGAATTGATTGATTTTATGGCGGATAACAAGAGAGATAGAGCGGCGGTCACGTGAAATTGGGCCGCTGTTGCAAGAAACGGACGATGACCGATCTGCCCTTCTGGAAGAAGAAGACCCTTGCCGAAATGAGCCCCGCCGAATGGGAAAGCCTCTGCGACGGCTGCGGCCTCTGTTGCCTCAACAAGCTCGAGGAGTGGGAGAGCGGCGATATCTATTTCACCTCGGTCAGCTGCAAACTGCTCGACGGCCAAAGCTGTCGCTGCTCCAGCTATCAGAACCGGTGGGATTTCGTGCCTGACTGCGTGCAGCTGACCAGGGAGAACGTGCCTGAGATCGCCTGGCTGCCGCCGACCTGCGGCTACCGGCTGATTAATGAGGGCCGCGATCTCTACTGGTGGCATCCGCTTGTCTCCGGCGATCCCGAGACCGTCCATGCCGCCGGCATTTCCGCCCGCGGCCGCACGATCAATGAAACCGAGATCGATATCGATGATCTCGAGGATTATGTCGTCGACTGGCCGCTGACCGTGGGTGCGGAAAAGGATGAAGAAGAAGCGTGAGCGGGGTCAGGATTTCACCGCAGTCAGGAAGCGCCGCAATTCCGTCTCCACATAGGCGGCCACCGGGCCGCCCGCGCCAAATCCCCACCAGGTGAGCGATCCCTGCCATTGCGCCAGCATCAGCCGGGCGATCGTTTCCGGCGCCTTCGCCGAGCCGAAACAGCGCGCGATCGCCGCTGTCAACGCCGTTCCCCAAGCCGCCCCGCGGGCGCGCAGCACCGGATCGCGAAAATCTTCGCGCAGCACTAGCAATCCCTCGCCATAGGCGGCGGCATCATCGCCATATTCATGCGACAGGCCGACGAGCAGCGCGACGGCGCCGTCCGGCGTCTTCGGCACGGCGCCGGCAAGGCGCGCCGTCTCCGCATCCAGCCGGTCCCAGGCGTAAAGCAGCGCGGCGCGCAGCATCGCCGCCTTTGTCCCGAAACGCTGAACCAGGGTTGAACCGGAAAGACCGCTCGCCTTCGCCACCGCGGCAAACGTCGCCGCATCCGGCCCTTCCGCATGGATCAGCGCCAGCACCATGGCGAGAAGCTGTTCGTCGGACAGGGTGCGGCGGCGCGGCATGAAATTCCTCTTGCGTTCATTTTGAATATGAACGAACATTCGTTTATATTCAACCAAAGCCAGTCGCAGTCGGCCGGCTCCCGGTTCTAGCGTGGAGGATGGAGACGTGACAGCGGACTTGCGCGAAAAAGTGGCCTTGGTGGCGGGCGCCACGCGTGGCGCCGGCCGAGGCATTGCGGTCGAACTCGGTGCTGCCGGCGCCACCGTCTATGTCACCGGCCGCACGACACGCGCCCAGCAGTCCGACTATGCCCGGCCCGAGACGATCGAGGAAACGGCCGAACTGGTGACGTCGGCGGGCGGCAAGGGCATTGCCGTACAGGTCGATCATCTCGTTCCGCATGAGGTCGAGGCGCTCGTCGCCCGCATCCGGGCGGAAGCCGGCCGGCTCGACATCCTCGTCAACGACATCTGGGGCTGCGAGAAGCTGTTCGAATGGGACAAGGCGGTCTGGGAGCATTCGCTGGACAAGGGCCTGCGCATGCTGCGGCTCGGCATCGAGACGCATTTGATCACCGCCCATTACGCGCTGGCGCTGATGATCGAGCGGCCGGGCGGGCTGCTGGTGGAGGTAACCGACGGCACGGCCGAATACAACGCCGCGCATTACCGGCTCTCGCCGTTCTACGACCTCGTCAAGACCGGCGTCACCCGCATGGCCTGGGCGCATGCCCAGGATCTGGCCAGACACGGCGCCACCGCCGTTTCGATCACGCCCGGCTGGCTGCGCTCCGAAATGATGCTGGAGGCCTATGGCGTGAGCGAGGAGAATTGGCGCAACGCGACCGGGGTGCAGCCGCATTTTGCCATTTCTGAAACCCCGCGTTTCGTCGGCCGTGCGGTAGCGGCCCTGTCAGCCGATCCCGACCGCGCCCGCTGGAACGGCCAGTCGCTGTCGAGCGGCGGGGTGGCGAAGGCCTATGGTTTCGACGATGTTGACGGTTCGCGGCCGGATTGTTGGCGTTACCTAGTGGAAGTGCAGGAACGGGACAAACCGGCTGACGTAACTGGCTACCGGTGAGGCTGACCGCCGCCCTTGGGCGCGCTGCTGCCATGAGGCGCCGTTTGGGCCGCCGTCTTCATCTGCCCGGCGAAGCTGGTTTCCGGCTTCGTCGCCAGCTTGTCCTTCTTCGGCTTGCGGGCCTCGCGATTGCTTCTCAGCTGTCCCTTTGCCATGGATGGATCTCCCTTTAGATCGGAATTGAAAGCCACGCACTACCGGCCTGCGGAATTGCCCGGCCGCGTCGGTCGGCGCTCGCGCGGCAATCCCTGGATCGCATAGCGGTTACAGACGGGGGTGACCGGTTTCTGTTGCTTCTTCGGTCTGCCGAAATGGTATTCGAGCGCCCGCAAGAGCATGGCCGGCGAGGTGACGCCCTCCTGGAACAGCTTGATCAGCAGCATGGCTGCGGCGTTGCAGGTCTGTTCGTCGCCGGCCGGTATTCTTGCTTTGTAGCCCGCGGTGTCGAGCACACCCTGAAGCATATCGAGATCGGATGACGTCAGATAGGGCTTATCGGAAGTGGAAGACATCGAAGTCCCCTTTCGTCGGGGCGGGGGTTATGAAACCCTCAGTCGGCAGCGCCCGTGCGATGGCTGCCGAAGCCGAAACAATGCGCCTTTCGCTGGGGCAACGCAACGGGATTTTTGCGGCTGGCGGACGGGTGAGGGCTGCCCTCGGCCCGGCGGCCGCAAGGGTGATGGCGATCTCCAGAGCTACGGCCTGACGGCCGTTATATCTCGCCTTTGTGGAAATAGGCTTCGAGGCGATAGCCGTCCGGATCGATGACGAAGGCGGCGTAATAGAAGCGGCCGTAATCCGGGCGGATACCCGGTTCACCGTTATCCGTGCCGCCGGATTCGATCGCAGCCGCATAAAACGCGTCGACCGCGGCCTCGTTCGGGGCGACGAAGCAGAAATGCAGCCCGGATTGCATGTCGGCCACAACGGGATGGGCAACCTGCATCACCCAAAGGCCGACCTGTTCCGAACCGTAGCCGATCATGCCGTCGGAATTCGACAGGCGCTCATATCCGAGCGGCGCCAGCGCTGCGTCGTAGAAGCGGCGGGCTCTTTCGAGATCTTTGACGCCGATGGAGATATGATCGAACATGGACCGCAAACTCCGTTGATCCCAGGATTGACGGCAGCATCTTTCAATGGCAGTTCCGAGTCAACGAACGAACTTGGCTCGCTCGTAGGTGGGCCGCATACCGGACCGGCCTGTGAAGCCAGCCGCGGTTTCAGTCTTCGACGGCAGTCACGCGCGATGCGGCCCTATTGCAGCTGCGGCTTTTTCAGAAAGCTGTTGCGGTCGGCGGATTTGATCCGCAGCCAGGCTTCCCGGCCGTTGCGCAGAATTCGCATCGGAATCTCGGCGCCGGCCGGGCCGCTGCTCCAGAGCTTTCGGTAGAAATCGGCCAGGCCATCGACCTCCTCGTCGCGGATTTCCGAAATGATGTCGCCCTGACGTAGGCCGGCCTCGGCGGCCGGACCGCCTTCGGCGACGCTCATCACCACCACGCCACCACTGCTTTCGGCGGAGAATGCGCCGAGCCAGGGCCGCGGCGGCTTGTTGACCTGGCCGCGGTTCAAGAGATCGTCCAGGATCGGCGGCAGTAGATCAATCGGAACGACCATGTTGATATCGGCGACCTCGCCGTCCTGGCTCATCTGCAGGCGAAGCGAACCGATGCCGAGAAGCTTGCCGTCCGCGCCGATCAGGGCTGCGCCGCCCCATGCGGGATGGGCCGGCGCAGTAAAAATCGCCTCCTCCAGCAGATATTCCCAATAACCGGCGAATTCCTGTCGGGCCACGATACTTGCCTGGACATATTCGCCGATGCCGTCGGCAAGCACGACGGGATCGCCGGGCTTTGCCGCGGCCGCATCGCCAAAATCCACTGCTGGCGCGTTCAGGACGCCGAGCGCCTGCACCAGCCCGAACCCGCTCTCCTGGTCATAGGCAAGCGGATGGGCGGGAACCACCCGGCCGTCCAGCGTCGTCAACCAGACTTCGTCGGCCTCGGTGATGAGGTAACCAATCGTCAGCACCAATCCATTGTCGCGGATGACCACGCCGCTGCCCTCACGGATGGTTCCCAGCGTCTCCGCCGTGAAGGCATCTTCCGGAATGGAGGAGCGGATGCCCACGATTGACCGCAAGATGGGATTGATATTCATGCTTTCATCCTAATGGAGTGCCGGTACGGAATAAGACCGGCACATTCATTCTTGGATAGGTAAGAGAGTGGGCGACGGGTGCAAGACCGTGTCAAACGGAATCTCCGCCGGCCGATGCGCGATTGCCCGCTAATGGCACACGATCAGGTTCATCGAGCGCCAACCTCATTTCGCATGGTATCGCCGACCTGCTGAGCGGCACCATATTGCCGAGGTGAGCACCCCATGACCCGTTTGAAAGCGGTGCTGAAGGCGCTTTCCGAATCATAACCGAGCGACAGGCCGACGCTCGCAATTGCTTCGGCCGGATTTGCCAGCCGGTCTGCCGCGACAAGCATGCGCCAGCGCGTCAAATAATCCATCGGCGCCAGCCCGACCTTTGCCTTGAAATGGAGGGCAAAGGTGGACCGAGACATCGACGCCCGTTCGGCCAGCAACTGCAACGTCCATTTGCGTGCCGGATCGGCATGCATGGCCGCGAGCGCCGCTCCGATCCGCCTGTCGGTGAGTGCGAAAAGCCAGCCGACGCCGCGGGCATCCGGCGATGCGATATAGAGGCGCAACACCTGCATGAGCATCACATGCGCGAAATGCTCTGCCATCAGAAAACCGCCGGGTTGTCGGTCGCGCAGTTCGCGCGTCATCCGATCGAGCGACCAGCGCAGCACGGCGGCGTGATCGGAATCCCTTTTCACATGAACGATTGTCGGGAGGATGCCGAGAAGGATGTCGGAGTTTCCTCCCGAAAAGGAAAAACGGCTGCCAATCAGGAAGAAATCGCCCCCGCCGTTGCAGGTCGCAATTCCATCGCGGGCAATCGAATAGATCGCCTCGCATGGCATCGCTTCGACAGATGGATCACTGGCGAGACGAAAAGCCCGGCGGCTTGTCAGGAGAAAGCAGTCGCCTTCCTCCAGCCGGACGGACTCGGCAACGCCATCGACGCTGAGCCAGCACGCCCCGGAAATGACCGCGTTGAACTTGATGCCTTCAGGAGGTGGAAAATCGAGCGCCCAGGCGCCGCCGGCATTCAGTCCCGCGGAGACATAGCTTCGAGGTTTGAGCAATGCGAGGACATTGGATAAAGGGTCCATGCGGAAATTCCGGACGATAACGAAGAGGTGACGGACTCTAGCGCATGGATCGTCTGATCGCCACGCCCTATCCTCGCGACTGTCCTACTAGAAACGTTAATGAAGGCAATTATCATGAATGATAAGCAAGTCCCTATCGGCTCCGGCTTCGGAGCCCGCACGACCGCTGTCGAGGTCGTGGCCGGCCTTGATCTTTCCCGCAAGTGCGCCGTCATCACGGGCGGCCATTCCGGCCTCGGGCTGGAGACCACACGCGCTCTGGTTGGCGCTGGCGCTAGGGTAATCATCGGGGCAAGGAACATTGACGCGGCCCGAGACGCCGTTGCCGGCATCGATGGCGTACAGGTCGAACGGCTGGATCTCTCCAATCTGGAAAGCGTCCGCCGCTTCGCCCAGCGCATCGTCACGGCCGGCCGCAGCATCGATATTCTGATCAACAGCGCCGGCATCATGGCCTGCCCGGAGACCCGCGTCGGCGATGGCTGGGAGGCGCAATTCGCAACGAATCATCTGGGCCATTTCGCTTTGGTTAACAGCCTTTGGCCGGCATTGTCGCGGAATGCGCGTATCGTTTCGGTTTCATCAGGCGGCCATCGGATCTCCGGCATCCGATGGGACGACCTGCAGTTCGAGACTGGCTACGACAAATGGCAAGCCTATGGGCAGTCGAAGACAGCCAATGCGCTTTTCGCCCTGCATCTGGACAGGCTCGCGCGCGGCGTTGGTATCCGCGCGTTTTCGCTGCACCCGGGCAAGATCCTCACGCCACTGCAGCGGTATCTTTCACGAGAGGAAATGGTGGGTGCGGGGTGGATCGACTCGAACGGCAATCCGATCGACCCGACATTCAAGACGCCGTCGCAAGGCGCCGCTACCCAGCTATGGGCGGCGACCTCACCTCAGCTCGAGGGTATGGGAGGCCTCTATTGCGAAGATTGCGATGTGGCGAACAGGGCGATCGATGGGAAGCCGGGCGGCGTGAGCGATCACGCCGTTGACCCCGAGCAGGCCGAGCGGCTGTGGGCCCTGTCGGCCAGGCTGAGCGGCATCGACGCCTTCGCGTCACCATCAATGCGGTGAGACATCCAGTCGGCGTCGGCTTCCGTCGCGGAGGCTGACTTTTTTCGTGACAGTGGGGAGATGCAACAATATACGGTCAATGCTTCCATTATGTTGATCGGATCAAGAATGAAAGACTGGCATCCCGACCTGAGCCGCAGCAGCAGCCCGCGTTACATGGCGATCGCCGATCTGATCGAAATGGATCTGCGCAGCGGGCATCTGGCGGTCGGTGACCGGCTGCCGCCGCAGCGCGAACTTGCCAAACGGCTGAACGTCGATTTCACGACGGTGGCGAGAGGTTACGTCGAGGCGCAGAAGCGCGGCCTGGTGGATTCCCATGTCGGCCGAGGCACTTTCGTCACCGGCGCGGCGATCAAACACCGCCAGGACTGGGGCGTCGGCGCCGCACCCGACCCCCGGCGAGCGGCCGTCGTCGACTTCTCGATGAACCTGCCGCCGGAACCTGACGATCCGGAACTGATCGCCCGCATGCGCGAGGGCATGTCGGCGGTGGCGGCGAGCCTGATCCCGCTTCTGCGTTATCAAGGCTTCGGCGGTTCCGGCATGGACAAGGAGGCCGCCGCCGCCTGGCTCGGCCGCCGCGGTCTGACGCCTTCGCAGGAGCGGATCTTCGTCACGCCGGGCGCCCATCCGGCCCTTCTGGCGATCTTCGGCCTCCTGGCAAAGCCCGGCGAGACCGTGATTTCGGAAATCGTCACCTATCCCGGCATGCGCTCGATCGCAGCCCAGTTGCGGCTCAATCTTGCCGGCCTGCCGATGGACGGAGACGGGATCCGGCCCGATGCTTTGGCCTCGGCCTGCGAGCGGTTGAAGCCGAAGGCGCTCTACCTCAATCCGACGCTGCAGAACCCGACGACGTTGACGATTCCAGCTGGCCGCCGCGAGGAAATCGCAGCTGTCGCCCGCAAATATCGTCTGCCGATCGTCGAGGACGATGCCTACGGCTTCATTCCGCAGGAAGGGCCTGCGCCGCTTGCGGCAACGGCGCCCGAGCTGACCTGGCATATCGGCGGCCTGGCGAAATGCCTCGGCGCCGGCCTGCGCCTTGCTTATGTCGTGGCTCCGGACACCAGGGCAGTGTGGCCCTTCGTCGGCGCCATGCGCGCCAACAATGTCATGGCCTCGCCGTTGAATATGGCGCTCGCCACCCGCTGGATCGAGGACGGCACGGCCGATGCGATCCTCCGCTTCATCCGCGCCGAGGCGGGCGCCCGCCAACAGATGGTCGCCGCCATCCTGCCCGCCGGCAGCTACCGCGCCGATCCGATCAGCTTCAATATCTGGCTGCCTTTGGCCCACGGCTGGACCCGTTCCACGTTCGGCAGCCATATGCATTCCTCCGGCATCGGCGTGGTGGCAAGCGATGCCTTCGCGGTCGAGGGCGCCGCACCCGAGGCCGTCCGCGTCTGCCTCGGCGGCCCGATCGCCCGGGCAAAATTGCAGGGCGCATTGGAGTTCATGGCCCATGCGCTGGAAGGCCCGCCGGAAATGGCGGGTTCGTTCTTCTGATCCGGCGATATCGCGGCTGAGCCTGCTAGAAGAAAAACGGAATTGGTCTAGGCGGGACGCTCTTCGAATGGATTTACGACAAGCCGCGACCGGTCCTTGACCGGTCGACTTGCTTGTGCGGCAATCTGGCAGATTGATTGGTCTATTCCATATAATGTATTTATATTGAATGCACTCATTATGCGGCATTGACTGAGCCGCGAGATAGGACAAGGTCATCATGGATACCGAATATCCCCCGCTTCCTCCGATGCAGACCGGCATCAGGGGACGCTGCCCGCGCTGCGGCCAAGGCCATATGTTCAAAGGCTTCCTGACGCTGCAGCCGCAGTGCGAAGCCTGCGGTCTCGATTATTCTTTCGCCGATCCGGCCGACGGCCCGGCCTTTTTCGTCATCTGCTTCGCCTGCATCCCGAGCGTGCTGCTCGGCGTCTGGCTGGAGGTGGCATTCGCGGCGCCGATCTGGGTGCAGCTTCTCGTCACCGGTCCCTTCATGCTCGCCACCTGCATTCCGCCGCTCCGGCCGCTGAAAGGCTGGCTGGTCGCCAGCCAGTATTTCTACAAGGCGGAAGAAGGCAGGCTTGCCTAATGCTATTTCAGCGTTGCGCGCAGGCGCGGCGTTGCGAAATTGATGAGGGCGCGCAGTTTCAGCGGCACCAGCCCCCGCGAGGGATAGACAAGATGCACCGGCGCCGGCTGCGGTTCGAAATCGGCAAGCAGCGGCACCAGCAGGCCTGCCTTCGCGGCACCTGACCAAAGGGATTGAGCTTGCGGAAATCCGGCGTCTTGTGGGCGCACCTGCCGCCAAATCGACCTCGACCATTTCATAGGGCACACCAGCTGATCAAGGAAATCTGGGCCTTTGCCGATAATCGCATCGCCGTGCGCTTTGCCTATGAATGGCGCGAGGACAGCGGCAACTGGTTTCGCTCCTACGGCAATGAGAATTGGGAATTCGACGCCACCGGCTTGATGCAGCGCCGTTTTGCCTGCATCAACGATCTGCCGATCCGGGAAACGGAGCGCAAATATCACTGGCCGCTTGGCCGGCGGCCGGACGACCCTCCCGGCCTGACCGGGCTCGGCCTTTAGAATGGGATGAACTTGGACCGGTGAAGACCGTCTACGAACGCGCCGACATCGTACCGCTGCTCGCGGAAGCCTTCCGCGAGCTCGGCTATGAGGGCGCCACGCTCAGCCGCATCACCGAACGCACCGGAATTGGCAAGGGCAGCCTTTATCACTTCTTCCCCGGCGGCAAGGAGGAGATGGCCGGCGCCGTGCTCGCCGATGTCGGTGCCTGGTTCGAGCAGGCGATCTATCGGCCGCTGAGGAATGACGACGCCCGCCAGGCGATTGCGGCGATGTGGATCAATGTCAATGACTACTTCCGCGCCGGCGGCCGCATCTGCCTCGTCGGTGCCTTCGCGCTCGACGACACCCGCGATCGGTTTTCGTCTGCGATCGCCGATTATTTCTTCCGCTGGATCGAGGCGTTGAGTTCGGCGCTGACGCGGGCTGGCTGTGCTGAAACAGAGGCGCAGACGCTTGCTGAGGAAGGCGTCTGCGGCATTCAAGGCGCGCTGGTGCTGTCGCGCGCGCTCAGAGATGGAACGGTCTTCGCCCGGTCGCTGGAAACGCTGGCGAGCCGGCTTGAGGCTGCGACGCGATGAGGGCAGGCCTTACATCTGCACCGCTTTGCCTGTATCTCTCAGCGCTGTTGTTGAGGCTCCCGGATCGGGGCGGGCATTCTCGCGCTCAAGGCGAATCTGGCGCCACTCATTTTCCATCTGGTCGAGGACATGCTGGGGAATGGTGGTCTGTGTGTTGGCCGGCGCCTGCATCGGAAGTCTCCTCTTGTGGTGGTAAGGCTTCAGGGCAAGAAAATGCATTGCACAAGACAAAACGGGTGTAAATCAGGGGCTTAGGCACTTCAAACGATTAAGTTTATTTTAATCGATTAAGACGGTTTTAACCGTGGTGTTCACGGGGAGCGCGGAATGGTTGTCCACATGGACCGGGTATTCTTTTTTGATGCGGTGCAGCAAGAGCTCTTCAAAGGAGAGCTGACTCAGCCTCAGGTAGTGGGGATGACGGCGATTCTCGATGCCTGGGAAAAGCGCTCTGTTGAGGCCGACCGCCGGTGGCTCGCCTATATCCTCGCTACCGCCTTTCATGAGACCGCCTATACGATGCAGCCGGTGCGTGAGACGCTGGCGGAAAGCGATATGCGCGCGGTCGAGATATTAGAGGCAGCCTTTGCCGCAGGCCGGCTCTCCTGGGTGAAGACACCCTACTGGCGGCCGGATGAGGATGGCCGCTGCTGGCTCGGACGCGGCCTGGTGCAGCTCACCCACAAACGAAATTATGAGGCGATGAGCGTGCTGACCGGCATCGATCTGGTTGCCGATCCCGATCGGGCGATGGAGATGGAGGCGGCGGTGACGATCCTGATCGAAGGCATGCTGCAGGGCAGCTTTACCGGCCACAAACTCGCCGATCACCTGAATGCGACGACCGAGGACTGGGTCAATGCGCGCCGCATCGTCAACGGCACCGACCGGGCCGAGAAGCTTGCGGGTTACGCCCTGGCCTTCCATGCGGCACTGCGTCCGGATGCCGCGCAGGGCCGGCCGCGCGGTTGAAGGCCCGGCGCGCGCATGTTATCGCGCGGGCAAACCCCTCTGGAATCTGACAGGAGCTTCCGCGTGATCCGCCATATCGTCTTCTTCACCGTGCAGGAGGAACATCTGGAGGAGGTGAGGGCGGGTCTTTCGATCCTGACCGCCATTCCATACCCGCGCCTGCTGGAAATCGGCACCAATGTGAAGACCGATCAGCTCGGCACCGAGATCGATCTCGTGGTCTATGGCGAATTCGACGATGAGGCGGCTCTCGCTGCTTATAAGGCGCACCCCGATTACCAGCGTTCGATCGAGCGCGTGCGCCCGCTCCGGGAAAAACGCATCGCTGCCGATTACGACAGCCGCACGGCCGTGACGCGGCCGCTCTGACGCCGGCCATCTTCCGGTCGCCGCGCTTGGGGCGATCGTGGAAATCGCCGTTTGTTTTCAGAGAGATGAGCGATTTTTCGGATTCAAGTCGTTGCGACACGGACCGACCTTCTGAGACACCGGAATCACTTTTCGAGAAACCCGCCGCAAGGGACTCAAAAGACTCGCCGATCGCGACGGGCATGGCTCGTCGGAACAGCTGCAGCGGTCTGAAGATGCTGATCGAGAGATGTTCGGAACCGCTGACCTCCAGGCCCGAGCCTCACGAAACGACCGGGCTCGGCTCCGGTGCCCCGGCGCCCCGCACCAGCGTCATCAGCATCAGCACGAGAGTGAGCGCGAAAGCTGAGAGAACGGCGCAGGCGAGCAGCGCCGGACCGGTGCCGGCGCGATCTAGAATGGCGGTGAAGACGACGGGAGCGATGGCGTTGGCGAGGTTCTGCGGCAGTGACAGCCGGGCCGAATGCAGGCCGAATTCGCTCGGCGAGAACAGCGCCAGCGGTAGCAGGGCCCGGGCGACGGCCGTGACGCCCGAGCCGAAGCCGTAAAGCAGGATGAAAGTGACGAGGACCGGCGTCGATGGGCCGGCTGTCAGCATGATCAGAAAGCTGATCACCGTCAGGCTGATGCCCATGACGGCGCTGAGGATGGGGTTGCCGCGGCGGCCGAGCAGCATGTCGAGGAAACGGGCCGAGATGCCGAGGGCGCCGCGCGCCGAGCCGAGCTGCAGCGCCAGGGCCGGTGAAGCCCCGGACTGGCGGAAGATTTCGAGCAGCGATGGGGCGATGCCGAAGGTGACGAAGGTCGAGATCGTTGTCACCGCGGCAATCAACAGGAAGGCCTTGCGCTGAGCCGTCTTCGACAATGGCACCGGCGGGATCTCCGCCGCGCTGCTCTCGGCATGCCTCACGATCGGCTTCGGCAGAGCGAAAAGATGCAGCGGGAGGCAGACGAAGAATTGCAGCGCCGCGCAGAAAACAAAGGTGAGCTGCCAGCCGACCGCCTCGTTGAGCAGGCTGAGGATCGGCCAGAAGATGGTGCTCGATAGCCCGGTGAACAGCATGAGGATGGCGATGACGCGTTTGCCGTTTGGCCCTTCGCGTTCGACGACGGCGGTATAGGCCGGTGCCGAGAGACCCAATGCGCCGCCGATGCCGATGACGAGCCAGGCGGCGGCGTAGAGCAGGATGCCGTTTGCCACCGCCAGCAGAGAGAGGCCGAGCGCGAAGATCAGCGAGGCGGCCGAAAGCACCCGGGCAGCGCCGTAGCGGCCGAGCCAACGGCCGGTCGTCGGGCCGGCGATGGCGCTGACCACCATCCTGAGCGTCAGGCCGGCAAAGATCACCTCGTTCGCCACGCCGAGAGCCGGCGCCACGGCGCGGCCCATGACGCCGAGCATGTCGAACGTCGTGCCCCAGCCGATCAGCTGGGTAACGGCAAGCACGGTGACCGTCTGCGCCGAACGGAAGCGGAAGGAATTTGGCATCGGGGCTGAAAGGGTCTGAAATGCGGGGGCCAGCAAGGGATAGCAGTTTCAACCAGCCGGCGAAAGCTGCGATCGGCAATTCCGCTATGCCTGCCGCCTGCGTCTCTTTTTTGAACGATGAAAAGATGCACGGATGACATGAGGGATCGGTACAATTTGAGGACGACCCGCTGTGCCCCTGCCGCGTGCCGCCACCGGCCGGTCTATCGTGGTTGAACGACGTGGCCGATTCGGAAACGACGACCGCGGTGGAGTGGGCGGTTTTTGCACGCTTGCCGAAGGCGCTGGCCAACATCTGGTTGCCAGGGGTGGGACGCCTCGTTTTCAGGCGCAGGGAGGACCAGCGGCATTTGCGGCAGCAGCGGATTCCAAGGGCAGAAATCGATTGCCCCAAGCAGTCGAGAACCGTTCTAAACGCCCTGTATTACAGCGCATTCATTTGCCATTCAGGTCGCTTGAGTACATATTCGCAGCAAGTTGGAATTACCTTGAAAGCGTAAGACATGGCCTTTCCTCTGAGCGTCGCAGTAGTGGCCGCCGGACTGGTGGTATCGGCGCCCTCACCGGATGGCGCAGGCGCCCTCGTCCTGCGCGTGGCTGGCGATTGCAGCGCCGCCGCAGCCCAGGTCGTCGAACAGACGGGCGGGCAGCTCCTGTCCGTGCAACCGGTGGGCGATAGCTGTATCATTACCGTTCTCGTGTCGGGCAATGGCCAGCGTCCACGCAAGGTAACGGTAAAGGTTCCGATGTAAGCGGAATCGGTCTATTCAAACACGATCGATTTGAAGCGGACGAAGGCGGACCGATGCGCATCCTGGTAATCGAAGACGACGTCAACCTGAACCGGCAGCTGACCGATACGCTGAAGGAGGCGGGTTATGTCGTCGACCAAGCGTTCGACGGCGAAGAGGGCCATTTCCTCGGCGACACCGAACCCTATGACGCTATCATCCTCGATATCGGCCTGCCGGAGATGGACGGCGTCACCGTGCTGGAAAAATGGCGCGGCGCCGGCCGCGGCATGCCGGTTCTGATCCTGACGGCGCGCGACCGCTGGAGCGACAAGGTCGCCGGCATCGACGCCGGCGCCGACGACTATGTCACCAAGCCCTTTCACGTCGAGGAAGTTCTGGCGCGCATTCGGGCGTTGATCCGGCGCGCGGCCGGCCATGCCTCTTCCGAGATCGTCTGCGGGCCGGTGCGGCTCGACACCAAATCCTCAAAGGCGACGGTCAACGGCACGACGCTGAAGCTGACCTCGCACGAATATCGCCTGCTCGCCTATCTCATGCATCACATGGGCGAGGTCGTTTCGCGCACGGAGCTGGTCGAGCACATGTACGACCAGGATTTCGACCGCGATTCCAACACGATCGAGGTCTTTGTCGGCCGTCTGCGCAAGAAGATGGGCGTCGACCTGATCGAAACGGTGCGCGGTCTCGGCTACCGCATCCAAGCGCCGAAACATGCGAATTAAGTCGCTCACCGCACGCGTGTTGCTGCTGACCACGGTCTGGTCGACGGTGGCGCTTGTGGTGATCGGCCTGCTGATCTCCACGCTCTATCGCAAGAGCGCCGAACGCGGTTTCCAGGATCTGCTGCGGGCGCAGCTCTATAACGTCATCAATTCGGTGACGATCGGCGATCAGGGCGCGTTGAGCGGCAGCCCGCAGCTCGGCGATCTGCGCTTTGCCCAGCCTAAGACCGGCTGGTACTGGGTGGTCGAGCCGCTCGGCACTTATACCACTGCGCCGCTGGTCTCGCCCTCGCTCGGCTCGGCGCTCATTCCGGTACCCTCCGTCGTCGAGGCGCCTTTCGACAAGAATTACGAGCGCTACTACCAGGTGACGGACGCCTCCGGGAACCGCGTGCAGGTGGCCGAGACCGAAGTGGTGCTCGACACCGACGGGCGCGCGGCGCGCTTCCGCGTCACCGGCAATGTCGACGTCGTCGAGGATGATGTCCGCACCTTTTCGCACAGCCTCTATCTGGCGCTCGCCGGTTTCGGCGTCGGTAGCCTGATCGTCAATGCGCTGGCGATCCTTTACGGCCTGAAACCGCTCGACAAGGCGCGCGCAGCATTGGAGCGCATTCGAGCCGGCGAGAGCGAGCAGCTGAAGGGTGACTTCCCGCGCGAGATCCTACCGCTCGCCAACGAGGTCAACGCGCTGATCGACAGCAACCGCCGCATCGTCGAGCGGGCGCGCATGCAGGTCGGCAACCTGGCGCACTCACTGAAAACGCCGATCGCGGTTCTCCTCAACGAGGCGCGGGTGCTGGAGAAATCCCATGGCGAGCTGGTGCGCAGTCAGGCGGAATCGATGCAGGGGCAGGTGCAATCCTATCTCAATCGCGCCCGCATCGCCGCGCAGCGCGAATCCGTGCTCGCCCGCACCGACGCCGAGCCGGCGCTGGAACGCCTGGTGCGCGTCATGCGCCGCCTGAATGTCGACACCGAATTCGATCTCGTCGTCTCGCCGCCGCATCTTGCCGTCGCCATGGAACAGCAGGATCTCGAGGAAACCGTCGGCAATCTCCTGGAAAACGCCGCGCGTTTCGCCAAGAGCAGGGTGCGGCTTTCGGCCGTCGAAGCCGGCGAGGACGTGAAAGGGGCGGAGGCGAGCGCCCGCCGGCGCTGGGTGGAGCTTGCCGTCGAGGATGACGGGCCCGGCCTTGAGCCCGACCAGATCCGCGAGGCGCTGAAGCGTGGCCGCAGGCTCGATGAAAGCAAGCCCGGAACCGGCTTGGGCCTTTCGATCGTCACCGAGATTTCCAACGAATACCAGGGAAGGCTCGAACTGTCCCGCGGCGAATGGGGCGGGCTGAAGGCGAAGCTTATCCTGCCCGGCGTCACAAAGGATGTTGCATGACCAACTGCTTGATGTCACAAGGATACTGGCAAATGTATAGCATGCTTTGCCATAAAGCTGACACGGGGACGCTGCACTTCGATCGGCTGAATTTGACCTCTGATCGTGGTTCGACGCAATGATTCTACGCGCGCAAGGCATGATGGTTTCCATCCTTCTTCTCGCCGTCCCGCTCACCGGCTGCACGACGACGAAGGGTGCCGCTTCGCGCGGCATTTTTTCGAGCAAACCCTCGGCGTCGGCCGCCTTCATCACCGCGCTCCAAGGCGGCATCGTCGGCCGCAGCGGCGTGAGCTTGAGCGATAGCGACAAGCAGCGGGCGCTCGAGGCGGAGTATCGGGCGCTGGAAGGGGCGGCGGTCGGCCAGCCGGTGGTCTGGAGCGGCAAGGACGTCACAGGCAAGGTCGTGGCGGCCGCACCCTATCAGGTCGGCTCGCAGAATTGCCGGCAATATACCCATACGCTGACCGTCGACGGCAAGGAAACCGTGGCTCGGGGTGCAGCCTGCCGCAATGAGGACGGCAGCTGGTCGCCGCTCGGCTGAGGTGGTTTTCAGCGTGAATTGCGGCGAATAGCCTCAAATCTTCGTCATTCCGGCTTTGGCAGTTGGAATAGGCGTGAGCTTCACGTATTTGGGCCGATATGCTGTTCTGGATTCTCGTTGCCGTTCTGACGGCAGCCGTCGCTGTCATCCTGCTCTACCCCCTTCTGCGTGGTGCGAAGGCGGCGCAGAACAGCCGTGCCGGCGAGGCGGCAGTCTACCGCGACCAGTTGCGCGAACTTGATCGCGACCTTGCCGGCGGGCTGATCACGCCTGAGGAGGCTGATTACGCCAGGGCCGAAATCGGCCGGCGGCTGATCGCCGCCTCTGCCGGCGAGCCGGAGACGATGGAGAAACCCGCACGGCATCATCGTCTCACTGAAGTCTTCGTTCTCTTGATCCTGCCGGTGCTCGGGCTCTGTCTTTATTTGACGACGGGCAGGCCGGATCTGCCGTCGCAGCCGCTGGAGGCGCGGTTGGAAAACCCCGGCGACGACGTGGCGGTGCTGATCGCCAAAGCGGAGCGGCATCTGGCTCAGAATCCCGACGACGGCAAGGGCTGGGACGTATTGGCGCCGATCTATTTCCGCACGATGCGGATGGCCGATGCTGAGGTGGCCTACCGCAATGCGATCCGGCTTCTCGGCCCAAGCCCGATCCGGCTCGACGGCCTTGCCGAAACGCTGATGGCGGTCTCCGACGGCGTCGTGACGGACGAGGCGCGTCAGGTGCTGGAACAGTCGCTGACGCTGGAGCCCGACAATCCGCGTGCCCGCTTCTACATCGCGCTCAGCATGGAGCAGGCCGGAAGGGCCAACGAGGCGCGCCAGGCCTTCGAGGCACTGGCGCAGCAATCGCCGGCCGATGCGCCCTGGCTGCCGCTGGTCAATGAACATATCGCCAAGAACGGCGGCGAGGTCGCCCCGCCGGCGGCGCCCGGCGGACCGACATCGGAAGACGTAGCGGCGGCTGAAAACATGAAGGCCGGCGATCGTCAGCAGATGATCCGCGGCATGGTCGAAAGCCTCGATGCCAAGCTCAGCGAGGATCCCAACAATTTCGAGGGATGGATGCGGCTCGTCCGCTCTTACGCCGTATTGAACGATAAGGATCGCGCAGCCGACGCCCTGAGGCGTGGGCTGGCTGCCTTTCCGCCGTCCGGTGAGCAGGGCCGGCAATTGCTGGCGCTTGCCAGGGAACTTGGCATTGCCACGGAGGGGATAACGCGATGACGCGCAAGCAGAAGCGCCTTGCGGTGATCGCTGGCGGGATGAGTTTCATCCTTGCGGCGGTGCTTTTGGTGATGTTCGCTTTCAGCCAGTCGGTGGCCTATTTCTACATGCCGGCCGATCTGGCCAAGACGCCGGTGGCGCCGGAGACCCGCATCCGGCTGGGCGGCCTGGTCGGAGCGGGCAGCGTCGTGCGCGGCGCCGGTTCGA